>JBEEMX010000525.1:0-2697 GCA_041192465.1 Pseudomonadota bacterium
CAGGCCGACGCGGCGGGCGCGCTGTTCGCGGCGTCGAACGTGCGCTTCGACCGCGTGCTGGTCAGCGGACTGCCACGCACGGTGGAGACAGCGCAGCGCGTGCTCGCTACCGCCGGATCGGGCACTGCCATCGAGACCGACATGGCGCTGCAGGAAATCCGCCCCGGCCGCCTCTCGGACCTGCCGCGGGACGCAGTGCGCACGGCCTTTCTCGGCGCCTTCGAGAGCGGTGGTCCCCTGGACACCATCGAAGGCCACCGCTTCCTCGGGGGCGAAAGCGTGGGCAAGCTGCTCGACCGCTGCCTGCCCGCCTGGGCACGGTTCCTTGCCCGCGATGACTGGGACTGCGCCCTGCTGGTGCTGCACGGCGGCGTGAACCGGGCGCTGCTGTCGAGCGCGCTGGCGGGGACACGGGCGTTCTTCGGCCGGATGGAGCAAGCACCGGCCTGCATCAACGTCCTCGACATCGGCGCCGACCATGCGGTGGTGCGCGCGATGAATCTCTCTCCCAGCCAGTGGCTCAACGACCGCGAGCGCCAGACCACGATGGAAAAGCTGCTCGCCCAGTACCTCCGCACCGGCCCTGGCCCTGAATCGACCCCCGCATGACCACGCCCGTCCTCACCCCCGAAGAACGCCAGCACGTCGAGTCCGGCTCCTGGTACGCCAAGCTCTCGCCCGCCCTGCGCCAGGACATCCTGAACCGCACCATCATCCGCCGCTACCCGGACGGCGTGCAGGTCGCCACCCGTGGCGCGCCGCCCACCGACTGGGTGGGCGTGGCCAGCGGCGCGGTGCGGGTGAGTTCGGTGTCGATGTCGGGCAAGCAGATCACGCTGACCTACGTCGAGCCGGGCACCTGGTTCGGCGACATCGCTCTCTTCGACGGCCTGCCGCGCACCCACGACGCCACCACGCATGGCCCAACCACGCTGCTGATCGTGCGCAAGCACGACTTCTTCGACCTGCTGTCGCGCCACGCCGAACTCGCCGAGGCGCTGCTGCGGCTGAACTGCCGGCGCATGCGGCTGATGTTCGCGTCCTTCGAGGATCTGAACACCAAGCCGCTGGCCGCCCGGCTCGCCAAGCAGGTGCTGACGCTGGCGCGCGCCTACGGCATCCCGCATGGCGAGGAAACCCGCATCGGCCTGCAGCTCGCGCAGGAAGACCTCGCCCAGCTCGTCGGCGCCTCGCGGCAGCGCGTCAACCAGGAGCTGAAGGGCTTCGAGCGCGAAGGGGCCGTGCGGGTGGAACCGACGCGGCTGGTCGTGCTCTCGCGCGACAAGCTGCTGGCCATCGCCGACCGTTGATCGTTGATCGCTGACCGAACGGTCTCTCACCCGCCCCGTTCCCCAGGAGCACCCCGCCATGGACACCCACGCCGCCGCCCAGTCCGGCACCCGCCCGGTCGCTGACGGGCAAGCCTTCGATGTCGCCGCCCTGCAGGACTGGCTCACCGGCCGCTTGCCAGGTTTCAGCGGGCCGCTGACCGTGCGGCAGTTCAAGGGCGGGCAGTCGAACCCGACCTACCAGCTCGTCACGCCCGGCGGCGTCTACGTGATGCGCGCCAAGCCAGGGCCGGCCGCCAAGCTGCTGCCCTCGGCACACGCCATCGAGCGCGAATTCCGGGTGATGCAGGCGCTGGCCACCACCGACGTGCCCGTCGCGCAGATGCACCTGCTCTGCACGGACGAAAGTGTCATCGGCCGTGCCTTCTACGTGATGGAGCATGTCGCCGGCCGCGTGCTGTGGGACCAGACGCTGCCCGACTTCGACCCCGCCGGGCGGGCGGCGATCTACGACGAGATGAACCGCGTGATGGCGGCGCTGCACCGGGTCGATCCGGTGGCGATCGGACTGGGCGATTACGGCCGCCCGGGCAGCTACTTCGAGCGCCAGACCGCGCGCTGGAGCAAGCAGTACCTCGCCTCTGTCACCGAGCCGATCCCCGAGATGAACCGGTTGATCGACTGGCTGCCCGCCCACCTGCCCACCTATGCCCGCGACGACACGCAGGTCTCGATTGCCCACGGCGACTACCGGCTCGACAACCTGATGTTCCACCCGACCGAGCCACGGGTGCTGGCGGTGCTGGACTGGGAGCTGTCCACGCTGGGCCACCCGATCGCCGATTTCAGCTACCACGGCATGGCGTGGCACATCCCGCCGGGCACCTTCCGCGGCATCGGCGGCGTGGATCTGGCGGCGCTGGGGATTCCGTCGGAGGCCGAGTACGTGCGGCGTTACCTGTCCCGCGTCAGCGCGGGGCGTGAGGGCGGGCTGGCGTTCGAGGCGCTGATGCCGGACTGGGACTACTACCTCGCCTACAACATGTTCCGCATCGCGGCGATCCTGCAGGGCATCGCGCGGCGGGTGGTCGATGGCACGGCGTCCAGCGCGCAGGCGCGGCAGGCGGGGGCCGGGGCGCGGCCGATGGCGGAACTGGCCTGGAAGCACGCGGTCAAGGCCGGCGCCTGAGGCGGTCTCTCACACGTTCACACGTTGATGTCGGCGTGCGGCCCGATGCGCGACGGCATCCCCAGCGCCATGATGTCCGAGTCCATCGGGATCTCCATCACCGACGGCTCGTCCAGCCGCGACGCATGCACCGTCCGGCTGCTGGACACTTCGCGGGCCACCGTGGCCGCCGCCTTGGTCATCAGTTGCCGCGCCGAAGCCGCTGCGGCTTCGGCGAGG
>JBEEMX010000526.1:0-2683 GCA_041192465.1 Pseudomonadota bacterium
ACTGGTGCTGCCCCTGCGCACGGGCAATGTAGGCTTCCATCAGCAGCGTCGGATCGGCGATGAGCTTGTCCTTCCAGTCGCCCAGCCGCACTTGGCCCTCCACCAGCCCGCGCATCACGCCGACGTGCTCGGTCCAGCCGATCGAGTTGCAGCCGATCAGCAGATCGCCATCGAACTGCAGGCTCAGGTGGCGCCCGGCAGCCAGGTCGGTCAGCTCCACATGCTGCCCACCGGGAACGCCATCCCACTTGCCGAACGAGGCCGAGATCATGCCCAGTGTGTCGAGCACGTTGATCTGCGTGACGCCCTTGAGGGTGGCCTGGGTCTGGCCGACCATGTTGAGCGCGGCCACGCGGGCCTGCTCGGCAGCGTTGGGCTGGATGGCGCTGACGATGGTGGTGCCGCTCACCTTGTCGAAGGCTTCGGCGCAGTCGCCGGCCGCGTAGATGCCGGGGACATTGGTCTGCAGACGCTCGTCGGTCAGCACGCCGACCAGGCAGGTGACGCCCGAGTCCTTCAGGAAGCCGATGTTCGGCCGCACACCCGTGGCGCTGATGACCAGATCGGCCTCCAGCGACTCGCCCGTGGACAGCCGCACCGTCATGGCCGAACCCTTGTGCGAGGGCTTGATCCCGGCCAACGCTGCGAGCTTGTCGAGAATGCCGGGCACGGGTCGCTCGATGGCCTCGACGCGGGCGCCTGTGTGGACCTTGACGTTCTTGGTCTCGCACCAGTCCTTGATCATCGTGCCGGCGGTCGGCCCCATCATGCGCGGCACCATGCGGTCGCCCATCTCGACGACGGTCAGTTCGACACCGCGCACCGCCAGCGCCTCCATGATGATGCAGCCGATGAAACCGGCGCCCATCTGCAGCACCTTGGCGCCCGGCTGTGCCAGCTCCATGATGGCGCGGGCGTCCTGCAGGGTCCAGCAGGGGTGAACGCCGGGACCGTGGATGCCAGGGATCGGCGGCGAAGCGGGGGAGGAACCGGTGGCGATCAGCAAGCGGTCGAACACCACGGTGGTGCCGTCGTCCAGATCGACCGCACGGCCCTGCACATCGACGTGCGTGGCGCGGGCGCGGTGCAGCGTGATGCCGAGCGCGGCGTAGTGGTTCTCGCCGTGGCGCAGGTGCGTGCCCTCCTCGCCGACCTTGCCGATCAGCAGGTAGGGAATGGCCATGCGCGAATACGGCGCCTCGGTCTCGTCGCCGATGACCACGATCTCGTCGTTCGGCGCGTGCTTGCGGATGGTTTCGGCGGCGATGATGCCGGCGGGGCCTGCGCCCAGGATCACGTGTTTCATGGTGAGTTCACCTCTGTGGTCACTCAAAAAACAAGGCGGTACACGACCGCCTTGTTGTTCAGCTCAATGCGCCGTTGCCGTTGCCGGTCACAGCCCCAGACGCTCGCGCGTGGCGGCCTTGAGCTGGCCGTCGCCATCCCAGCCGCGGATGTCGTAGTACTTCGGCAGCATCTCGGGCAGCTTGCTGACCAGGCCCTTGGCGGGGCCGGTCTTGGCGGGCTCGTTGAGCAGGCGCGGGGGCAGCGTGTCGTCCTTGCTGGTGAAGCCGGCGCGGTTATTGAAGTCGCGCTCCATGTTCCAGATCCGCTCGCCGATCTGCGACAGGTTTTCCAGCGTGAACTCTTCACCGCACGCCGCCGCCACCTGCGGCGCCACATCGGCCAGACCCCAGGCGAAGCTGGTGAAGATGCAGATGCCGGCCGAGTCGAACGCGGCGGTGGCGTCCTGGAAGGCCATCACGAGTTCGGGCTTGCCATCCGCCGTCAGCGGGTCGGTCTTGACCGGGATGCCCAGCACTTCCGAGGCCACGGTGTAGCTGCGCAGGTGGCAGGCGCCGCGGTTCGACGTGGCGTAGGTCAGGCCCATGCCCTGGATGCCGCGCGAGTCGTAGGCGGGGAATTCCTGGCCCTTGACGGTCATGCTCAGCTCGGGGTGGCCGTACTTGGTACACAGGCGCTTGCTGCCCTGGCCGATCTCGATGCCGAAGCCTTCGCCCTTGGCCGTGATCTCGGCGAAGTGCGCCAGTGCCTGGGCCGAGCCGAACTTGGCGTCGATGCCGAGCTGCTCCTGGGTCAGCACGCCCATCTGGTACAGCTCCATCACCGCGCCGATGGTGGCGCCGAAGGTGATCGGGTCCATGCCCTGTTCGTTGCACAGCACGTTGGCGTACTGCAGCGCGTCCAGATCCTTGACGCCATTGGCGGCGCCCAGTGCCCAGGCCGCTTCGTATTCCAGACCGCCCGAGGCGCCCCAGTACTGCGGCTTGTTGTCCACGGTGAAGTGGTTCTGGTCGATCTTCTGGATCCGGCCGCAGGCGATGGTGCAGCCGAAACACGCCTGGTTCGTCACCAGCGGCTTCTTGCCATCGGTCGCACGCGGGGTGGCCATGGCTTCGGCACCGATGTCCTTGGCGCCTTCGAAGGCCACGTCCTGGTGGTTGCGGGTCGGCAGTGCGCCCATTTCGTTGATGACGCTCATCAGCACCTGGGTGCCGTAGGTCGGCAGGCCCGCGCCGGTGACGGCGTTGTCCTGCAGGATCTTCTTCTTCTCGTAGGTGACGCGCATGAACTCCTTGGGGTTGGCAATGTTGCCCACGCCCTTGGTGCCGCGCACGGCGATCGCCTTGAGGTTCTTGCTGCCCATCACGGCGCCGACGCC
>JBEEMX010000527.1:0-2682 GCA_041192465.1 Pseudomonadota bacterium
CGGGCCGGACAACGCACGGGTGCTGGGTCACGGGCAGCTGCCGGGATGGAGCGGGCCACCCCCCGGGACGCCTACGCCGCCGTCCCTGCTGTCGCGCGTCGGTGGTGCGATGGCCCGTGGCGCGCGCGCGGGCATGACCGGACTCGGCGCGCTGGGTCTCGGGGCCGAGCTGTTCTACACCTCGCCCGGAGACCAGGCCATCCTGCAGGCTGCCGAGGTCGGCGGCGGGCGCGGCATCACGCCGGCCGGGGCCTACCCCCAAGGGCCGGAGCCCGAGCCGCAGGCCCTGCTCTACCCGCAGTTCCACACCATGCCCGACGGCACGAAGATGAGCGGCCCGGCCATGACGGGCAGCGGTTCCCCCACCATCACGTCCGGCCCGGCACATCTGCCGTTGAACTCGCGCGGCCAGGGCTACACCGACCCGCGCATGATCCACGGCGGCCTCAACGGCGGAGACATGGTGGGCAAGCAAGTCGCCCGTCCCATGCCCCGCCCGATGCCGCGCCCGGTACCCTGGCAGCCGATGCAGGTTGACCCCAGCATCCTGTACCAGGGCGGCGCCTACGCCAACATGCCGCTGCCGGCGGGCAACGCCAACATCGACGACGAGACGCGCCGCCACGCGTACCGTGCAATGGGAATGCTGCCGTGAAGGATTCCAAATGAGTGCCACCTGCCCCCCGACCCTCACGCCCCTGGGCTGCGACCAGACCGGCGTCGGCTTCCTCGCCCTGGCGTGGAACCTGGCCGACACCTCGCTGCACCTGCGCGCGGGCATGGGGGCGTCGTTCCCCATCCCCTCGGCCGCCACCTCCTACTGGGTGGACCTCGGCGGCTGCGGCTGCTGCGCCCGGGTCCAGGTGACCGGCCGGGTCGGCGACGTGCTGACCATCGTGCCGCCGCCCGCCACCGGATGCACCTGCATCAGCTCCAACACCCGGGTCGCCTACGCCAGCAACTCGCCCGAGCACATGCGCGAGCTGGCCAAGGAGGTCGGCATCAACGTGGTGTCGCCGCTGGTGTGGAACTGCGCCACGCGCACCCTGAGCCTGGACTGCGCAGCACTCAAGGACTTGGTCAACCTGCCCTGCGCTTGACGTAGACTGCCACCATGCGCTACCAAAACTTCCTGGGACTGATGCCGAAAGACGAGCCCGTCTCGCTCGACGTCAACCACGCCCAGGTGGCGGTCAACCTCCTCATCGACGGCGGCACGCTGACCGGGCTGAACGCGCCCGGCCACCCCGAGCAGATGTACACTGACAGCGGCGCGCTCTTCACCGGCACACCCGCCACCATCCTGAAGTCGGGTGGCATCTGGGTCGGCTTCCCGACCCACACCTTCTTCGCCAAGGACACCCAGGGGACGATCAACTATGGCTCCTTCCTCTTCGTCAAGAACCAGAAGCTCCACTGGCAGAGCGCCGAGCGCCTGCTCAAGGGCCTGGCTCCGGTGGCAGTCGGCACTTGCGCTCCAACTGCAGCTCCTGCTGCTGTGGTTCTTGCAGGCATGGGCTGCCAGGAAGCCCACCCCGATCTTGCCTGCGTCACCGACCCACTGGCACCCGGCGGTGTCTGCCTTCCCGAGACACCCATCTGGCGCGAGTACGTCTGCACGTTCGTTCGCCAGTACCCGGGCTGTGAAGGGCGCGAGGAAGAGAGCGCCCCGTCCCCGCCCGTTGAAGTGCAGTGCCTCGACTCCGACGCGCCAAGCCTGACTGCCCAAGCCCTGCCCACCGGCGTAACCAGCGTGCGCTGGTACCGGTCGGTCGTGAGCACCGACGGCCGGGTGGTGCTGCTGTACGCAGGCGAGACCGCAGGCCGCACCTTCGTTGACATGGGCTGCACCCCCGCGCTGGGCGGCCCCATCCGCACGCTCCACCACTACCCGCCGCCGGGCTGCGTGGACGGCGTGGCCAACCTTGGCGATGCGCTGGTCATCGTCTGGCACAAGAAGACCTTCTGGACCAGCCAGCCCTTCAAGCCCTACGCCTTCGACGTGGACCGCGACGAGTTCAAGATTGCCTACGGCATCGTCGGCATCTTCGGCCAGACCGCCCACATGGAGGGCGCCGAGACCTACATGGCCCAGGTCGTCACCTCCGGCCACCCGTACCGCATCACCGGCTCGAACGGCGTCGTGGTGGACGTGCGCGAGCACGACGAACACCACCCCTGCGTCAGCGCCCAGAGCATCTTCCCGAACAATGGCAGCATCGTCTACGCCAGCGCCTACGGGCTGGTCGACTTCGACGGCAACAAGGTGCAGGTGCTGACCGACGCCTACATGACCAGCGAGCAGTGGCGGGCGCTGCGGGCCAACGACATGCGTGTCGGCATCTGGGACAACCGCATCATGATGGCCTTCCCCGACCGGGACGGCCTGCTGCTCACGTTCGACGGCCCCCGCCCGAAGTCCCTGGTCAGCCACACCGTGCGCGCCAACTGCTTCTACACCAGCGCCGACATCGACCTGCACCTGGCCACCACGCGCGGCCAGGTCTGGCGGTGGGGCTCCGGCCAGCCCATGAAGTGGACCTGGGTCAGCGCACGCGAGGTGCAGGCCGGGCTGTGGAAACCGTCCGCCGCCAAGGTGGTCAGCTCCGTCATGTGGCAGTGGCACGACGTCGAGGAAGAGCTGCTGGCCTACAACGAGTGGAAGCGCACCCACGAGGGGTT
>JBEEMX010000528.1:0-2678 GCA_041192465.1 Pseudomonadota bacterium
CGCAATCCCTCCGAGATGGCACGCCTGCTCAAGGCCCTGCTCAAGTAAGCACGCCGGTCGAAGCACGTCGCTCGACACGAGGCCACCGCAAGGTGGCCTTTTTCATTGCCACGGCAACTCCGTGTTTCACCATTTGTGACACAGATCACAAATCACCACGGCGCGTGTATGCTGGCGCGCATGGTCAAGCTCATCGCACGTTGGTTTCTTCTGGCTGCCGCCCTGCTCCTGACGGCGCATTTCTACCCCGGTATCCAGGTGCAGGGTTATGGCGCGGCGCTGGTGGCGGCGCTGATCCTCGGCCTGCTGAACACAGTGCTGCGTCCGGTGCTGGTCGTGCTGACGCTGCCGGTGACGATCATCACGCTCGGGCTGTTCCTGTTCGTGGTGAACGCGATGGTGTTCTTCTGCGCGGCCTGGATGTTGCCGGGGCTGCAGGTCGCCAGCTTTGGTGCTGCGCTGATCGCCTCGCTGATCTACAGCCTGTGCGGCATGGTCATCGACACGGTGCTGGAGCGGGTGTTCGACGAGGGCTGAAGCCGCGCCACCGTTGATCAGTCAGTCCCGCTGGCCGTTGCGCTCCTGCTCCATCTCGGTGCGGCGCTGCTGCTCGATCGCCTTCAGGCGCGACTCGATGATCACGCCGTCCATCGATTCCACGGCCCCTTTGCTACGCGCCAGACGCTGACCAGCGCGCAGTCGGTCGACCGCCCCGGACAGATCGCCCAAGGCAAACCGGGCCTCGGCATGCGCCCGCAGGGCGGCCAGCGGCGCGCCTTGGCGCTCGTTCACCTGCGCCAGCGCCAGCCAGGCGCCCGCGTCGTCGGCGTGCAGCGCGACCCAGGTTTGCAAGTCCTCGCGGGTGCGCGAGACCAAGGCCGTCTCGGACCCGGGCAGCGACGCCAGCCGGGCACCGAGCAGCAAACCCGCCCGCGAACCATCCAGCACACCGCTCGACAGCACCCGCGCCGCCTCGGCGGCCTGCCCGCGCTCCAGCAGCGACTCGACCTGCATCACCTGCACCGCCCGCACCACCGACTCGCCCTGCGGAGCCGCCAAGGTCCGGGCACGGGCAAGCGCCGCATCCGCCACGCGCCAGTCCTTCAGCCGCGTCGCCGCCACCGCAGCGGCACACGCCGTGGCGAGTGCTTCCGGTGTCTGGGCTGCCGCCGCCGCGGTGGGCACGCCGCCGCCGGCCAGCCGCGTCAGCGTTTCCGTGCGGCTGTCCATCATGGCCCGGGCGCGGCCCTGCATCGTGGCGTGCAGCCACTGCGCCACCGACGGCGTCGTCTTGCGGCCCGAAGTGGTGCCAAGTCGGCTGCGTGCTTCGGCGATGCGCTCGCTGGTCAAAGGGTGCGAGCGCAGGTACGGGAACTGGCCCGAATCGTTCAGGCGCGAGGCAAATTGCAGCCGGTCGAACATCCCCGCCATGCCTTCCGGGGCATACCCCGCTCCGTCGAGCACCCCGAATCCGACCCGGTCGGCCTCGCGTTCCATGTCGCGCGAGAAGTTGAGCTGGCCCTGCACAGCCGCCGCCTGACCGCCGACGATGACCGCGTTGGCCGCATCGGCGTTCTGGCTGCGCGACGCCGCCAGGATGCCCACGATCATCGACGCCACGCCCAGCATCGACTGGCGCCGGCTGCTGGCGATGTTGCGGGCGATGTGGCGCTGGGTGATGTGCGAGAGTTCGTGGGCCAGCACGGCGGCGAGTTCGTCCCGCGAGGCGGTCAGCGCAATCAGTCCGAGGTGAACGCCGACATACCCGCCCGGCAGTGCAAAGGCGTTGATCGAGCGGTCCCGCACCAGGAATGCCTGCAGCGCGAAGTGCGTGCGCTGGTCGTCGGAGAGATCGCCCCGCGACTGCGCGGCAGCGAGCAGCGGCTGCCAGAGGCTGTTCAGGTAATCCTGCAACAGCGCGTCATCGAGCCAGTCGGGATCGCGCCGGATCTCCCGCATGATGCGGTCGCCCAGCCGGCGTTCGGCGCCGACGGTGAGGTCCTCCGCGGCGGAGTCGCCCAGCGATGGCAAGGACGATTGCGCCTGCACGGCCGGTGCCAGACCAAGCGAGACCGGCGCGGCCACCAGCACCGAGGCCAGCACAGCGCCCCACACCGGCAAGCGCCGGGCACCACGTCGTCGTCGAGCAGCAGAACAGGATGCGGTCATGGCCAGCCCGCCAGGAGCGGGAGAAGCAGCGGGGCTGCGTATGATGCCCGCACTGTGCTTCTCCTGTGTAAATCCCTGCTGAGCGGATCGGACCGATGAACTCTCCCCTGACCCACTTCGATGCCCACGGCCAGGCCCACATGGTCGATGTCGCCGCCAAACGCGAGACACACCGGGTCGCCACCGCCAGCGGCACGATCCGGATGCTGCCGGCCACACTGGCCTTGATCGCCCAGGGCAACGCGAAGAAAGGTGACGTGATCGGCATTGCCCGCATCGCCGCCATCCAGGGGGCCAAGCGCACGTCGGATCTGATTCCCCTGTGCCACCCGCTGCCGATCACCAAGGTCGCCGTGGACTTCCAGATCGACGAGACCGCGTCCGCTGTCCACTGCCAGGCGACGGTGGAGACGCTGGGCCGCACCGGCGTGGAGATGGAAGCACTGACGGCTGTGCAGGTCGGCCTGCTGACTATTTACGACATGTGCAAGGCCGCCGACCGCGGCATG
>JBEEMX010000529.1:0-2677 GCA_041192465.1 Pseudomonadota bacterium
CCACCGAAAACCTTGCCTACCGCCAGCGCGAAACCCTCAACGCCGAAGGCAAGCAGCGCATTGCCCGCGCCGTGGCCCGCGCCGTGCCCGAGGGCTGCTCGCTGCTGCTCAACATCGGCACGACCACCGAGGCCGTGGCGCGCGAGCTGCTGCAACACCGCGGCCTGCGCGTCATCACCAACAACCTGAACGTCGCCGGCATCCTCTGCGCCAACCCGGACTGCGAGGTGATCGTGGCCGGCGGCGTGGTGCGCCCGCGGGACCGGGGCGTGATCGGCGAGGCGGCGGTCGATTTCATCCGCCAGTTCAAGGTGGACATCGGCCTGATCGGCATCTCCGGCATCGAGGCCGACGGCACGCTGCGCGACTTCGACTACCGCGAGGTGACGGTGGCGCGGGCCATCATTGCCCAGTCGCGCGAGGTCTGGCTCGCCGCCGACCACGTCAAGTTCAACCGCCCGGCGATGGTCGAAGTGGCCCGTTTCGCCGACCTCGACCGGCTCTACACCGACAGTGCGCCACCCGAGCCGTTCCCCGCGCTGCTGGCCGAGGCCGGCGTGCAGTGCGAGATCGCCTGAAGGAGTTCCCCATGCCCTACATCCTGGCCCTCGATCAGGGCACGTCCAGCTCCCGCAGCATCGTCTTCGACGAGACTGGCCGCATCGTCGCCCAGGCGCAGCGCGAGTTCCGCCAGATCTTTCCGCAGCCCGGCTGGGTGGAGCACGACCCGGACGACCTCTGGACCTCCCAGCTCGCCACCGCCCACGCCGCGCTGGCGCTGGCCGGCCTGACCGCGCGCGACATCACCGCCATCGGCATCACCAACCAGCGCGAAACCACGCTGCTGTGGAACCGCCGGACCGGCCGTCCGTTGCACAACGCCATCGTCTGGCAGGACCGGCGCACCGAGCCGCTGTGTGCCGAACTGCGGGCGCAGGGGCTGGCGGGTGTGATCGGGGCAACGACCGGGCTGGTGGTCGATCCGTACTTCTCAGGGACCAAGCTGCGCTGGCTGCTCGACGAGGTGCCGGGGGCGCGAGCTGCGGCGGTGCGCGGCGAGCTGGCATTCGGGACAGTCGATGCGTGGCTGCTGTGGCAGTTGACGGGTGGCAGGGTCCACGCCACTGACGTGAGCAATGCGTCGCGCACGATGCTGTTCGACATCGGCGCCAACCGCTGGGATGCGGCGATGCTGGCGCGGCTGGACATCCCGGCGTCGGTGCTGCCCGCTGTCCATCCGTCAAGCCATGTGTTCGGCGAGACGGACGCGGCGCTGTTCGGTGTGTCGATTCCCGTGGCGGGCATGGCGGGCGACCAGCAGAGCGCGCTGTTCGGGCAGGCGTGTTTCACGGCGGGACTGGCCAAGAACACCTACGGCACCGGCTGTTTCCTGCTCATGCACACGGGCACCCAGCGCCCCGTGTCGCACAACGGCCTGCTCACGACGAGTGCGGCGCAGACCGGCCCGACGCCCGAGTTCGCGCTCGAAGGCAGCGTCTTCATCGGCGGCGCGGTGGTGCAGTGGCTGCGCGACGGGCTGAACGCGATCCGCGGCAGCGGCGAGGTGCAGGGCCTTGCGGAGAGCGTGCCGGACGCGGGCGGCGTGGTGTTCGTGCCGGCCTTCACCGGGCTGGGCGCGCCGTACTGGCAGCCGGACGCCCGCGGCGCCATCGTCGGCCTGAGCCGCGGCACGACGGTGGCGCACATCGCCCGCGCCGCGCTGGAGAGCATCGCCTTCCAGAGCACCGCGCTGCTGCAGGCCATGAGCCGCGATGCGGTCGCCAATGGTGGCGCGGCCGTGACGGAGCTGCGGGTGGATGGCGGCGCCTGCGTCAACAACCTGCTGATGCAGTTCCAGGCCGATCTGCTGGGCATCCCGGTCGTGCGCCCGCAGGTGACGGAGACGACGGCGCTCGGCGCGGCCTACCTCGCGGGACTGGCCACGGGGGTGTGGCACAGCCGGGAGGAGCTGTCGGCGCAGTGGCGCGTGGAACGCCGTTTCCTGCCGACGATGGCGCGCGACCGCGCCGATGAACTGATGGCGCAGTGGGCGAGGGCGGTGCGGCAGACGCTGACGCACTGACGCCGGCAGGATTCAGCCCGGAGCGGCAGGCCGCAGCAGCGGCGCGAGCAGGTCGTCGATCAGCAGCAGCACGTCGTAGACCGCGTACTGCAGGTTGATGCGCAGCGCAGCGCCGCCTGTGCCAGTGTCGCGGGTCAGCGCGGCCCAGATCGCCTGCAGCGTGGGTTGATCGGGCGGGCCGCTGCCGAGCAGCGGCTGCAGCAGCCCACGCTCCAGCCCGGTGGCCAGCAGCGCGCCGAGCTGTTCGCGCAGGGCATCCAGCTTCGACAGGGTCTGGCGGTAGTCATGGCCGAGCTGGGACTCGGCGGTGGTGAGTACCCGGAACACCGTGCGGCGCACGCCGTCGCGGCGCGGGCGCATCGGCTCCAGCGTCACCGGGTCGGTGCCGCGGCGGGCGGTCACCAGCTCGGCGCCCATCGCCAGGAAGCGGGCCTGCAGGTCGTGCCGGCCCTGGCGTTCGTACAGCGCGGCGGCCGAGGCGAGCAGGGCGGAGACCGCGCCGTCCACGTCGCCGTCCCCCGCGTTGTAGCGCGCGAGCTGCCGGCCGAGATCGACCAGCAGGGTGTCGGTCTGCGCGAGCTGGTGGTGCAGGAT
>JBEEMX010000530.1:0-2672 GCA_041192465.1 Pseudomonadota bacterium
ATGCCACCGTCCACGCCGCCGGCTCCACCGCCTCCATCGCGGGTGTCGGCGATGTCACCGTCAACGCCGATGGCAGCTATTCCTTCTCTCCTGCCGCCAACTACTCTGGCTCTGTCCCCGTCATCACCTACTCCGTCAGTGATGGCAGCATCTCCGACACCGGCTCCCTGACGCTCGCTGTCTCCGCCGTCAACGATGCCCCGGTCGCTAGTGCTGAAGCCGTCACCACCGCCAAAAACACCTCGGTGAACGGAACAATCGCACCGCTCGATCTCGATGGCGACACCACCACAACCGTCCTGGACACGGCGCCCGCGCACGGCAATGTCACCGTGCATCCGGATGGAACCTACCGCTACACCCCCGTCCAGCAGTTCCATGGCAGTGACCAGTTCACCCTTGCGGTGCGTGATGGTCAGGGTGGCACCGCCTTTGTCACCGTCAACGTCACTGTGACGCCGACCAATGACGCGCCCACCGTAGTGGCTCCACAGCAGGACCTCACCAGTAACGACGGAGCTTCTGTTTCCGTCAACATCGCCCCAGTGTTTGCCGACATCGACTCCACGGCCCTGACGTACCGTGCCGATGGCTTGCCGGCAGGATTGAGTCTCTCGCCCGAAGGCGTGATCACCGGAACCGTGGCGGGTGACGCATCGGTAGGGGGCGCCGCCGGTGACGGGGCTTACACCGTGACCGTGACCGCCACCGACAGCGCGAGCGCCACAGCCAACCAGTCGTTCCTCTGGCAGGTCAACAACCTCGCACCGCTGGCGGGCAATGACACCGTGGCCGTGGTACCGGGCGCCGCCACCATGGTCTCCGCCAGCGACGGCTTGCTGGCCAACGACCGCGATGGCGATCACGATGCACTCACCGTCGCTGCCGTGGCCGGGCAGGCAGGGAGCGTCGGACAGCCTGTCCCAGGCTCCTCAGGCGGCACCTTCACGATCGGCGCGGACGGCTCGTACACATTCGAGCCAAGCACCAATTTCGATGCCCTGCCCCCGGGTACCAGCCGGGTCACATCGATCGACTACACCACCACCGACGCACAGGGCGGCACCGCCACGGCCACCCTGGAGGTGACGGTGCAGGGCCGCAACGATGCCCCCATCGCCCGGGACGACACCGCCACATCTCCCCAGAACGCCCCGCTGCACCTCGCTCCGCTCGCCAACGACACCGACATCGACGGCCAGGCCCTCACCATCACCAGCGCCACGGCGACACATGGCAGCGTCCAGATTCACCCGGACGGCACCCTGACCTACCTGCCCGGCGTCACGGCGGCCACCTTCGACACGGTGCGCTATGTGGTTTCGGACGGGCATGGCGGCACCAGCACGGCCGAGATTCGCATCGAGCTGACCCCCGTAGATGCCCCGGCTCCAGTCCAAACGGTGGCCCAGGAACCTGCCGCCCAGCCTCCACGGGTCGAACCTGCGAGCAAGCCCATCGCAGCCGAGGGCGCCGTGCTGCAAGCAGTTGCCGGCATGGGCGGACTGGGCAGCCTGCAATCGATCGAGGCCACCGGGGCGATCATGGCGTCAGTCAACCGGATGCAAAGCCTCGGAGGCTCCCAGACCCGCGATGTGCAGACCGGCTCGATTGGTGCCGTCGCACACGCCGACGCGCCGCGTGTGAGCGACCGCGCCGCAGCGATTCTGGGAGGGCAGCACACTGCGTTCGACAGCCGCACGACCGACTCGCTGCTCGGTGCCTCGCTGCAATTGTTCAGCGGCACCGGCAATCGCCAGACACCGCTGACCATCGACACCGAAGTCCAGCGCGAGACGGTGCAGCTCTCGGTCAGCAGCGCCGCGGACCGCAGCGAGCACCGGGTGACCGAGTACCAGTTCCTCACGGGCAATGGCCGTCCGTTGCCGGCGGGCATTCAGGTCGATCCGCGCGGCAACGTGACCATCACCCGTGTACCGGGCATGGAGCGGGTTTCGCTGACGGTGCGCGCCCTGCGCGCCGATGGAACCTCGACCGAGGAGCGGCTGGAGATCGATGTCTCGACCGGGTCGGTCAAGGCGCTGGACGCCCCTGTGCGCGAGCAGCAGGCCCCCGCGCCGGCATTGCTGAGCACGAACCTGGAGCGTCTGTCGTCGGCCGCCGACACCGAGCGCCAGGCGCTGGGGCAGGCACTCGGGGAGCCATGAGCAGGACGGCGGGCCTGTGCGGCGCCGGGTCGGTCACCGCGCCGCCCGGCTCGCCACCAATCCCCGCTGCGCCGCCCACCCCGCCACATCCTCCCGCCGGATCGCCGCCGCCATCAGCCCCGGAAACGCATCCGGCGTACACGCGAACGACGGCACGCCCAGCCCCGCCAGCTTCGCCGCCAGATCCCGGTCGTAGCTCGGCGCCCCTTCGTCGCTCAAGGCCAGCAGTGCCACGCACTGCACCCCCGCCTCGACCATCTCCGCCGCCCGCTGCAACAACCGCTGCGCCACCCCGCCTTCGATCAGGTCCGAGATCAGCACGAAGATGGTGTTGCGCGGGTCGCGGATCTGGCTCTGGCAATAGGCGACCGCCCGGCCGATATCGGTGCCGCCGCCGAGCTGCACGCCGAACAGCAGCGCCACCGGGTCGTCCAGTTGATCGCTCAGATCGACCACCTCGGTGTCGAACACCACCAGCCGTGTCGCCACCGCCGGCAGGCTGGC
>JBEEMX010000531.1:0-2667 GCA_041192465.1 Pseudomonadota bacterium
CAGCGCGGCGCTGGTGGTGGCTTGAACGGGTTCTTCTTCTCCGCCGACATTGCAGGCACTCAACAGGCTCAAGAGCAGTGTGGTGCCGATCCAGCGGGCGAAGTTACAAGTGCGGAAGGTGGGGGTGCTGTTGTTGTGGGTCATGTCAGGTGGCCTCTTTGCTTGAATTCATTCTGGGAGGTGGTTCCGCCTGGTGTCGATCGGTACGCCATTGATCCGGGAGGTTCGTGGCTTCCACACGCTTCAAAGCGCGCCATCTTCACGCCAACCTGTCCCTTCAGCCCGTGTTCGAGGGGGCTCCGAAGATGGCATTCACCGCTGGCCTCCTGCAGACTTCGAAGCCTGAACTGAAAGAAGTCGCAAGCAGTTGTCTGCATCGCGTTCGGTTCTGCTACAGGAGTCAGTGCATGTCCGTTTTTCCGTCACCAGCCCAGGAACGTCCGGCGGTCCCCGTCCGGTCCATCGGCGCCAACGCCTGGGTGATCATCTGCACGGCGGAACGCATCGAAACCCGCGCCCGCCACGGCCGTGCGCGTTGGAGTCTGTGCGCCGGCCTGCGTCGCCGGCCGGCCTGCCTGAAGCGCGCCTGAAATGAACGTTTTCGCATAACTTCCGCGCAAGCGTCGCCGGCTAGGATGCCAGCGATGCAGTTTTCAAACCGGAACCACCAAGGACCATCGCTGCCGATGGTCGATCTCGGCAAGGCAGTCGCCTCCCAGCTCATCGTCTGGCACCACCTGGCCTTGTACGGGCCAATGTCCGATGTCGTCGGCAACCTGACGGGCGATTGCATGGTGTGGCTGGTCAGCCAGGCGCGGCTGGCGGTGCAGGTTTTCCTTGTGATCGGCGGGTTCCTCGCCGCCCGCGGCCTGCTGCCCACCCCGGACGCGCCGAACGGCGAGTTCCCCCGCGCCTTGCCTCGCACCCTGCTGCGCCGCCTGCAGCGGTTGATGCCGCCGTACTGCGTCGCCTTGCTGGCGGCGGTGTGGTGCGCCCTGTGTGCGCGCACGCTGATCGATTACCCGACCATCCCGGACGCGCCGACCGCCTGGCAGTTCATCGCCAACGCACTGATGCTGCAGGACGTGCTGGAGGAGAACGCGCTGTCGGCTGGCATCTGGTACATCGCGATCGACGCACAGCTCTACGCGGTGCTGGTGCTGCTGTGCGCGGTGCGGGTCTGGTGGGGTGGGGCGGACGCCGAGCGGGGGTGCCTCACGGCGCTGACCGTGGTGCTGCTGACCGGCGCCTCGCTGCTGTGGTTCAACCGCGACCGCACGCTCGACGCCTGGGCGCCGTACTTCCTGGGTGCCTACGGGCTGGGCATCCTGGCGCAGTGGGGGCGCGCGGCGCGGACGGCGCAGCGCCGGGCGCTGTGGACCGCGGCCATCGTGGTGCTGACCGCGCTGGCGTTGCTGGTGGAGTGGCGCAGTCGCCTGGCGCTGGCGGGCGGTGTGGCGCTGGTGCTGGCGCTGGATGTCGGCCGCGGCTGGCGCTGGCTGAACGCGGGGCTCGTGCGCGAATCCGTTGCCTTCCTGTCCCGCATCTCCTACACCGTGTTCCTGATGCACTACCCGGTCATTCTGGTGGTGGGCGCGGCGTTCTACCGCCTGTGGCCGAGTTCGCCGGGGATGAACTTGCTGGGGCTGGGGGTCGCCTGGGGCGTGAGCTTGCTGGCTGGCTGGTGGCTGCAGGAATCGCTGACACCCCGGCCGCAGACCGCCGCGCGTCCGGCGGGGCCTGCCGCCCACCGCGCGTTTCAGTCCGGCCCAGCGTCGGCCCTGCGCGCTTCGACCTCGAACGGGTTGTCCCAGTAAGGTGCCCGCCCGCGCAGCCACGCCCACCCGCTCGCGCCCAGATAGAGCGGCCAGAACAGCACGCCCCAGCGTTCGTACTGCCGCACATGCACCTGCTCGTGGCGGCGCCAGCGGGCCAGCGTGGCGTGGTCACGGCCGAGGATGACGTGGCCGAGCGTGATCGCGCCGAAGTGGCGTACCTGCGGCCAGCGCCCGAACCCACGCAGCCGGTGCGCGCCCGCGACTTCGAGCTGGCCCTCGACCCACCGCGCCCGCGCCCCACAGACCAGCGCCACCCCGGCCAGCGCGAGTCCGACCAGCGTCACCGGCGCCACCCACAGATAGGCGGCGATGCGGCGGATGCGGTGGTAGCGGTGGCGCAGCGGGGGTGTCAAGGGCGCGGTGCCTGCACGGCCGACCACAACAGCGCCACCAGATCGGTCGCCACGGCGTCGATGTCGGTCGGCTTGTCCTTTGCCTGGGCGACCACCTCCCACAGGATGTGCTCCATCGGCCCGAGCACCACCGAGCGCAGCAGCCGCAGCGACACGTCGCGCCGAATCTCCCCGCTGGCCTGACCACGGGCGAGCAGGTCCATCAGCGGCGCGGTGTAGCGGCGTTGCAGCGGCAAAAAGCTCTCGCCGAGTTCCTGGCCTTTCGAGCGCCCCTCTGACAGCACCAGTGCGCACAAGCCTGTTCCCTGCACGAGAAACAGCCGCAGATGCGTTTGCACGAGGTAGTGCAACTGCGCCCGGATCGGCTGCGTGCATTTCGGACAGATCTCTCCGATCGGAGTCTCAGAGGGTGCCTGGATCCGACAGATAGGCTCGTCCCATGCGGGACCGAACCAGCGCAAGGTGCTGGCGCCGGA
>JBEEMX010000532.1:0-2649 GCA_041192465.1 Pseudomonadota bacterium
CCGAGCATGCCGATACCCTCATTGACGTGCCCGCCAGCGTGGCCCGGTCTGGTGGTGCGCCTGCGGATGAAGCTGCAGTGCGTGCCGTGGTGGAGCGGCTGCACCGGTGGCTGGCCGTGCTGTTCCGCGGCCCCCCTGCCCCCCGGGCACCCTCTGCAGGCCCCGCAGAGCCTGCCCCGGACCCGTACCCCTCCCAGCGCGGCCGACCCCCCTCGGCGGCGCTTGTGGAGGCCCGCAAGGCGGCCGCCTCGACACAAGCCCGCCTTGCCCTCGTCAGCGGCCGTATTCAGGCTGCAGCCGTTGAGTTGGATGCCGAGAACCCGCACGCCGCGGCGTTCCTGCGTGGCTTGCTGGACCCGGTGGACCCGGCCGCGCCCACCGACGACCAAGGAGCCGCACCATGATTGAACTTCCCGAACTCTCTCGCTCCCCCATGGACCTGATGACGGCGCGCGAACTGTCGCGCGTGCTTCTCCTACTCCTGCAGGATGCGGGCGTTGAGTCAGTGCCGAGCGACGAGGCATCGCGACCAGGGCGGGAGCTGCGCAGCATGTTGACGTGCCACACGGACAACCAGAGGCTGTACAGGTCGGCGGACAGTTCGATGCGGGCGGTTTATCGTTTGGCGCCACGCGCCATGCGCCATGCGCTGGAGCTGGTGGTACCGGAGGGCGAAAGGTTGTCGCCTGGTGCCGAGGCGAGGTCCGCCCTGACCATCGTTTATTGCTGGCGCAAGGGGCTGTCGCGCGAGCTGCTGGCCCTGAACCCTGTTCTTTTTCGAGGAGACTGACCCTCCCCTGACCCCATGCCCGGCCCTGCCGGGCACTTGACCAGATGGCCCCTTGTCCCACGCTCGCCGCTCGCCCCCTCCGGGGGCCTCCCGGCTCGCGTTCACACGGCTTGCCGGACCATCCGCTGAAGTGCAGAATCACCTTGTTTCCTCGACCCCAGAAAGGACTTTCAAATGTTCAACCTCGACAAGACTGCAGCCCATCTGACGGGCCGCACGGCCCGCGTGGCGCTCGCGGCCGCCGGTATGGCGCTGATGGCCTCCCTGATGCCGTCACCGGCCAGTGCCCAGAATCTGGTGCTGAAGGACACGTTCGGCGGCGCGAACAAGCTCGAAGACCGCAGCGGCTGGACCACGTACAACGCCAATGTGGTCGCGTTCAGCGTGCGCTGGGCGGACGGCTCGACGGTGCGGTACATGGCCCTGTGCGACCGTCCCGGCGTCAATGCCGAGGTGTACCCGAACGGGCACCGCGGCGAGTATTTCCGCTCGCAGTCGACCAGCATCATCTGGGCGTTCTCCGAGCGCGCTTGCGGGCAGAGCTGACATGGCACAGAACTCGAACATCCCCCTGGCATTGCTTCTCCGCGCAATGGCTGCGGAGTCCTGCCCGAATGCCGTGCTGGGCTCTCTGTCCATTGCGACGCGGCACGCGCCGCACGTCTTCGCCAATGCCCCGAAAGCGCGGCCCCTGTTCAGCCTGTCCCGGTACTGCCACATCGGCACCCCCCTGGCGCACGATTACTGGTTCATCAGCGGCGCGCAGATGCTCAAGGAGGAGGGCACGCACATCGTGATGGACAGCCAGTGCGGGGCGCACGACGACGGTGACGCGCTGGGCGGGCTGGACTGGCCGGCCGTCAAGGACATGCTGACCTCCCTGCCGCTCGATCGTGACTGGGCGCAGGTGCAGCGCAGCGCGTACGACAACACGGACAGGCGCTATCCGCTCTGGACCCGGGAGGATCCGGCACAGGACCACTGCGTGGTCTGGATGCCGCTCCTGGGCACGTCAAGGGGTGTTGGACGGCCTGCACCACCCGCACACGTCCCGAGGGCCACCAAGGGGCCTCTGAGTGCCTTGGCGCCCCGTCTGGGGCCCCGGCAGCACGAGTGTGTGGCGCTGGTGGTCTTCAACGGTGCCGAGCGTGCGGAGGACATCATCGACATCGGGCGCTCCATCGCGCTCACCGGTGACGGCAGTGATGCCGCGGTGTGGGATCTGCATGCGAGGCTGTGCGAGTGGCTGGAGGTGGTCTGCTGCGACAAGGACGACCCGTACTACGCGGGGAGGGTGGCGGCTGGCCTGAGGGCGCGTGGCTTCCCCGTGAGGGTGGATGGGCGGGTGGGCAATGGTGGAGTGCCGGGCAACAAGGGAGGGGGGCGGCCGCGCAAGGGCGCCAGTGCCACGGACAGCGCCAGCAGTGCCACCACACCGAGCAAGGCGGAGCTGCTGGAGCGTGTGGCGGTGCTGGAGGCACTGTGCCGAGAGCATGGGATTGATGCGTAAGTGACCGGTTCCAGCTACGCCGCATTCCCTGAGGGTGCGGCGTGTCGGTCGATGTGGCCGCGAACCGCGGCGTGTCTGGTTGAACGAGTAACAACGCCAGCCAGACGGCATCCCACAAGGTGCCGTCTACCGGGCGCTGAGAGCATCCCGCACTCAACCCGAACGAGGACAAACCATGAAAACACCCAAGGCGATAGCCGCATCTTTTTCCTTGAACATGATCGACCGTGCGGTAGCCGAGGTGGGCTACGCGGTCGAGGTCATCCCCCTGACGGTTGCCGAGGCGCAGGCGCTGGCGGCGGATGTGGTGGCGCAGTACCCGGCCAACGCAGCGCAGGGGGCTTCCTGC
>JBEEMX010000533.1:0-2647 GCA_041192465.1 Pseudomonadota bacterium
GTCGCCCGCAAGGAAGCCAAGCAGGGCCAGGACTTCTTCCCCCTGACGGTGGACTACATCGAGAAGACCTACGCCGCCGGCAAGATCCCCGGCAGCTTCTTCAAGCGCGAAGCCAAGCCCAGCGAGTCGGAAGTGCTGACCAGCCGCCTGATCGACCGCCCGCTGCGCCCGCTGTTCCCGGAAGGCTTCTACAACGAAGTTCAGGTCGTCATCCACGTCCTGTCGCTGAACCCGGAAGCCTCGGCCGACATCGCCGCGCTGATCGGCTCGTCCGCTGCGCTGGCCATCTCCGGCATCCCGTTCAACGGCCCGGTCGGCGCCGCCCGCGTGGGCTACATCAACGGCGAATACGTCCTGAACCCCGGCCCGACGCAGCTCAAGCAGTCGTCGCTGGACCTCGTTGTCGCGGGCACCGAAGCCGCCGTGCTGATGGTCGAGTCCGAAGCGCAGCAACTGACGGAAGAAGTCATGCTGGGCGGCATCGTCTACGGTCACGAGCAAGCCAAGGTCGCCATTGCCGCGATCAACGAGCTGGTGCGTGACGCTGGCAAGCCGGAATGGACGTGGCAGGCGCCGGCCAAGAACGAGCCGCTGATCGCCAAGATCGCCGAGTTCGGTCAGGCCAAGATCGAAGCCGCCTACCAGATCCGCTCCAAGCAGGCTCGCACCGACGCCTGCCGCAGCACCTACGGCGAAGTCAAGGCCGCGTTGAAGGCGGAAGGCGTCGTGTTCGACGGCGTTGAAGTCGATAACCTGCTGTTCGAGATCGAAGCCAAGACCGTTCGCGGCCAGATCCTGGCCGGCGAGCCGCGCATCGACGGCCGCGACACCCGCACCGTGCGCCCGATCGAGATCCGCACCGGCGTGCTGCCGCGCACCCACGGCTCGGCGCTGTTCACCCGTGGCGAAACGCAAGCCCTCGTCGTCGCCACGCTCGGCACCGACCAGGACTCGCAGCGCATCGACGCGCTGGCCGGCGATTTCCGCGACACCTTCCTGTTCCACTACAACATGCCCCCCTTCGCCACCGGCGAAGCCGGCCGCATGGGCACGCCGAAGCGCCGCGAAACCGGCCACGGTCGTCTGGCCAAGCGCGCCCTGGTGCCGCTGCTGCCGAACCGCGAAGACTTTGCCTACACGATCCGCGTCGTCTCCGAGATCACCGAGTCCAACGGCTCGTCGTCGATGGCCTCCGTCTGCGGCGGCTGCCTGGCGCTGATGGACGCCGGTGTGCCGATGAAGGCGCACGTCGCCGGCATCGCCATGGGCCTGATCAAGGACGGCAACCGCTTCGCCGTGCTGACCGACATCCTGGGTGACGAGGACCACCTCGGCGACATGGACTTCAAGGTGGCAGGCACGACCGTCGGTGTGACCGCCCTGCAGATGGACATCAAGATCCAGGGCATCACCAAGGAAATCATGCAGGTCGCGCTGGCGCAGGCCAAGGA
Source organism: Pseudomonadota bacterium (assembly GCA_041192465.1). GTDB lineage: Bacteria > Pseudomonadota > Gammaproteobacteria > Burkholderiales > Burkholderiaceae_C > Sphaerotilus. Next base: position 1,452 of record JBEEMX010000533.1, read on the forward strand.
AGCGCGTCTGCACATCCTGGGCAAGATGACCGAAGCGGTCGCGGGTGCCAGCACCGAGGTGTCGGACTTCGCGCCGCGCCTGTATACGATGAAGATCAACCCGGAAAAGATCCGTGACGTCATCGGCAAGGGTGGCTCCGTCATCCGCGCCCTGACCGAAGAGACCGGCTGCCAGATCAACATCGACGAAAACGGCACCATCACGATCGCATCCACCGACAGCGCCAAGGCCGATGTCGCCAAGAAGCGCATCGCCGACATCACCGCCGAGGCCGAGATCGGCAAGGTCTACGAAGGCCCGGTCGTCAAGATCCTGGACTTCGGTGCGCTGGTCAACGTGCTGCCGGGCAAGGATGGCCTGCTGCACATCAGCCAGATCGCCCACCAGCGTGTCGAGAAGGTCACCGACTTCCTGACCGAAGGCCAGATCGTCAAGGTCAAGGTGCTGGAGACGGACGAGAAGGGCCGCATCAAGCTGTCGATGAAGGCGCTGCTGGAGCGTCCGGAAGGCATGGAAGAAGAGCGTTTCGAACGTGCGCCGCGCCGTGAATTCGGTGATCGCAATGACCGTGGCGACCGTGGCCCGCGCCGTGAGCGCAGCGAGCGCCCGCCGCGCAGCGAGCAGTCGGCCGCAGAGTCGGGGGCACCCGCTGCTGCCGCGCCGGACACCGGTTCGGAGCCGTCGCAGTCCTGATCGCTGCCTGAACTGTCTCTGAGCATCCGAAAGAGTCCGCACCATGAAAGCCATCGAAATTGCCCGCCCCGGTCCACCGGACGTGCTGACGCTGGTCGAGCGTGCGGACCCGGTGCCGGGTGCGGGCGAGGTGCTGATCCGTGTGGTGGCCAGCGGGGTGAACCGTCCTGATGTGCTGCAGCGCATGGGGGCGTATCCGCCGCCGCCGGGTGCTTCGGACCTGCCGGGGCTGGAGGTGGCCGGGGTCATCGTGGGTGGTGATGCCGAGGCAATGGTGTCAGCCGGGCTGTCCATCGGGCAGCGCGTCTGTGCGCTGACGCCGGGTGGTGGTTACGCCGAGTTGTGCGTGACGCCTGCGCTGCAGTGCCTGCCGGTGCCGGATGGTCTGAGCGACATCGAAGCAGCCAGCCTGCCCGAGACCTGCTTCACCGTGTGGTCGAACGTGTTCATGCGCGCGGCGCTGCAGCCGGGCGAGACGCTGCTGATCCAGGGTGGCACCAGC
>JBEEMX010000534.1:0-2644 GCA_041192465.1 Pseudomonadota bacterium
CCGGCGGCGCGAGGCGTGCCGTTCGCGCCGCTGCCACAGCTCGGGCTGGAATGGGAAGGCGAGTGGCACCGGCTCGATCGCCGCCTGTGCGCTGAGTTGGGTGCGTTCGACCTGTTTGCCGAACCAGTGGCGCTGGCGGCGTTTTCGGTGGTCGAGCGCGGCCATGCTTTTGAACTCGGGGTCGAAAATGGCCGGGTTCATTTCGACGTGAAAGAGTCCGAGCAGCTCTACCTCAACGACGTGCCCAGCCAGACAACCGAGCCGGAACTGGTGCGCTGGCTCGACCGCGAGTGCCGTCAGGTCGAGATTGCGCAGCCGGTGATGCTGCGCTGGCTGCTGGCCGTCGTGCAGCACCTGCAGCGCGATCGGGGCCTCACGCTCACGGCGCTGGTGCGCAGCCGTTATCCGCTGGCCGAGGCGCTGCGCCGTGACATCGAGCGACGCCGGGAGAACGCGGTGGTGCTTGGGTTCCAGCAGGCGCTACCCGGTCTGGCGGCGCTTCCGGTGGCGCAGGACAGTTTCCGCCACACCTTCTCGTTCCACCCGGATCGCTACGCCGGCCGGCCGCCGTATTACGCCGGTCGCTATCGCTTCGGCAAGCATTACTCCGGCAACGACCGCATCCACGACCTGCGCGAACGCACCGAGGTCGGCAAGCAACTGGGCGAGGAGTTTCTCTGCGCCCGTGCGATCGACATGGAGCCACGTGTGCGCCACTGGGTGCGCAATGTCGAGCGCGACGAGCGTTTCTCGTTCTGGCTGCCCGTGGCCTCAGGCTATTTTTATCCGGACTTCGTGGCCGAGCTGACAGACGGACGGGTACTGGTCGTCGAGTACAAGGGGAGTCACTTGATCGACGCATCCCGCACCAAGGTGCAGATCGGCCATCAGTGGGAGGTGACCAGCGGCGGACACGGCCTGTTCCTGATGGCCACTGCCCCGGACGACGACCCGCACCGCCGCGACGTGGCGCGGCAGATTGCCGACAAGATCGACAAGCAGTGAACTCATGAACGCGCTTGACGGTACAGCGCGTTAGCCCGCATCAGGTGGTCGCGCATCGCCTGCGCCGCGGCGTCGGGGTCACGGGCGGCGATGGCTTCGACGATGCGTTCGTGCTCGGCCAGCGTCAGGTCTTCCGCGCCGGGAGCGCGCACGATCGACTGGTAATACTCGCTGGCCCAGTGGAACAGCGCCTCGACGATGGCCGGGTAGATCGGGTTGCCGCCGATCTGCGCGATCTCGCGGTGGAAGGCCATGTCGCGGGGGAGGAACTGCTCCAGCTCGACCCGGGCAGCGCGGTGTTCCTCCAGCCGCTGACGCAGGCGGGCGATGTCGTCGGCGGTGGCGCGCTCGGCGGCGGTGCGGGCCATGCCGGTTTCGAGGAAGACGCGGGCGTCCTTGAGGTGCTCCAGCATGTCGGGCTGGCTGTGCAGCAGATGCCGCGCACCGCCGGCGATCTGGCCGATCAGCAACTGCGCGGTGGGCACGACGACGCGGGCACGTTCGCCGTGGCTGATCTCGACGATGCCGGAGCGCGCCAGCTCCTGCAGCGCCTCGCGCACCGCCGGCCGGCCGACGCCGTAGAACTCCATCAGGTCGCGCTCGGATGGCAACTGGTCACCAGGGGCCAGCTCGCCGCTGCGGATGCGCTGCTGCAGCCGGTCCAGCACTTCCTGGAAGAGCTTGCGGCGCTGGATCTGTTCCTTGTGCTGTGGGTGTTGCGCTTGGCTCATGGGCGTGGGCAGGGTCATCGGTCGAGGATAGCGCGGCGGCCTTGCAGCGCCTGACCGAAGAAATCGGCCCCGCCCATCTGGCCACCCTTGAGCACGATCTCCAGTCCGTCGCGCTCGGGCTGCGCCGACCACGCCCGGCACAGCGGCGCGCCCGGCGCCAGCCCGCCCGCGATGCTCAGCGCCGCGATGCCCAGCGCCCCGGCCACGGCGCCCGAGCTGTCGCCGCCGGCCACGACGACGCGGCGCAGTGCAGGCGAGCGGTCGAGCAGGTGGAGCATCACCTCGGCCAGCGCGTCGCCCACCCGGTCGGCGGCCTCGCTGCGCGGCAGGCCGGCCTCGGCGGCGCGGGCGTCGAAGTCCTGCACGGCGGGATCGTCCGGGCCTTCGGCGGAGAACACCAGCGGACTGCGGCCCTCGCGCAGCGCGTCGGCGGCGGCCTGCACGGCGCGTTCGATCTCGCCGCCGCGCTGCCTGGCATCGAGCACGCGGACGATGTCGAGCCGCTCGGTGGCGAAGCCGTGCGCCCGCGCCCAGCCGATCTGCGCCGCCGTCACGGGCGAGCAACTGCCGCTGACGACCGCGATGGCGTCCACCGCCTCGGTGCGGGGCAGTCCGGGTGGCGGCGGCAACCAGCCGCGCTGCCGCCAGTGCGCCGCCAGCGCGTCCTGCAACCCCGACGACGACGCCGAGAACAGCCCCGCGCCACGCCCTTCCCACACGGCCCGCCCGGCCTCGGCCAGTGTCGCCCCGTCGATCACGTCCAGCAGCACCACCGGCACATCCGCCCCGGCCAGCGCGTCCCGCCGCGCCGTGCCCGCGCCGGTCTGCCACTGCACCAGGTCGATCAGCTCGATGCGCCGGCCGGTCTGTGCGGCAAGGTGGCGGCGCAGGTCCGCCTCGTGCATCGG
>JBEEMX010000535.1:0-2630 GCA_041192465.1 Pseudomonadota bacterium
CACAGCAATGGCGGCCTGCGTGCATTGGCCGCAGCCGGGCGCGCTCCCGACTGGTTCGACCATCTGGTGGCCATTGACAGCTACCCGCTGTTCGACGACCAGATCCATCCCACCGAGCCCGCGGGCTTGCGCGGCGACCGTGTCTACCCGGACCTGGAGACAGCCCTCTCGCGGTACCGCCTGCTGCCCGAGCAGCGTGAGGCCTGCCCTTGGGTCGTCCGGCACATCGCGCGGCACTCGGTGCGGGCCACCGAAGGGGGCTGGACCTGGAAGTTCGACCCGGACATGCCACGCGGTACCGCGAACGAACCCGATGGACCGACGCTGCTGTCGCAGGTGCGCTGCCCCGTGCATTACCTCCATGGTGGTGACAGCGCCATCGTGAGCCCGGCGCTGGCCAGGCGCATCGTCGCCCACCTGCCCTGGGGCATCGGACCCATCGTCATCCCCGGTGGTGGACACCACCTGATGTTTGACCAGCCGCAAGCCCTGGTGGGCATCCTGCAAGCACTGCTGGCCCGAAGAGGAGACAAGCCATGAACAACGATCTCGTCCTGGTGGAGCGCCGGGAAGCCTGCGCGCTGGTGACACTCAACAATCCCAAGTCCCGCAACGCGATGTCGCGGGATCTGCTGCTGCGCCTGGCCGATGTGCTGGAAGCACTGCGCTGCGACAACGACGTGCGTGCGCTGGTGATCACCGGCGCCGAAGGACATTTCTGCTCCGGCGGCGATGTCTCGGGCATGTCGGCCGAGCGCCCGCTGCCGGTCGGCCGCGAGCGCATGGTCATCGCGCACCGGGTGGTCAAGCTGGTCACCGGAATGGGCAAGCCCGTGGTGGCCGCCGTGGAAGGCTATGCCGCCGGAGCCGGCTTCTCGCTGGCGATGGCCTGCGATCTCGTGGTGGCCTCGTCCGCCGCGAAGTTCGTGTCCTCCTTCGCCAAGGTCAGCCTGCTGCCGGACCTGGGCTTGATGTGGTCGCTGCCACAGCGTGTCGGGCTGGCACAGGCCAAGCGGTTGCTGCTGACCGCCCGTCCGGTCGCTGCGGAAGAGGCCTTGCGTCTGGGCGTGGCCGATGAACTGGCCGAGCCGGGCTCCACCACGGCACGGGCGCTCGAGATCGCCGCCGAGATGTCGGCGCATGCGCCGATCGCCGCCGCGCTGGTCAAGGCGGCCTATGCGCGGGGCATCAACTCGCTCGACGACGCGCTGAACTACGAGATGGACAACCAGGCCGCGCTGTACCTGACGCAGGACCACCGCGAGGCCGTGGCCGCGTTCCTCGAAAAGCGCCCCCCCGTTTTCCGCGGCATCTGAGGACCAACCATGGCAATCGACCTGGAGCGCCTGCTCGCGCTGCGCATCCCCGACACCCACCAGCGCTACACGCACAAGGAAGCGCTGCTCTATGCCGTGAGCCTCGGCTACGGCACTGACCCACTCGATGCAGCCGAACTGCCCTTCGTGTACGAAGGCCATGCGGGCGGCCAGAGGGTGGCGCCGTCGATGGGCGTGATCCTGGCCCACCCCGGCTATTGGCCCAGAACGCTGGACACCGGCCTGGACTGGGTGCGCATCGTGCATGCCGAACAGGGCCTCGAATTGCACCGCCCCCTGCCGCCAGAGGCCGAGGTGGTCGGTCTGTCCAGCGTGGTGAGCGCCATCGACAAGGGCAAGGACAAGGGTGCGCTCATCACCTGCGAGCGGCGCATCCTCGACCGTGCCAGCGGCGAGCCACTGTGCACCATCACGCAAGTCATGCTCGCGCGGGGAGATGGCGGTTTCGGTGGACCCACTGGCCCGCCTTCGGCGCCGCCAGCGATGCCGGCACGCGAACCCGATCAGGTGTGCGAACTCCAGACGCCCGCCAACATGGCCCTGCTGTACCGGCTCAACGCCGACTGGAACCCGCTGCATGCCGATCCGGCCGTCGCGCATGCGGCTGGCTTTGACCGGCCCATCCTGCATGGCCTGGCCACCTGGGGCGTCGCCGTGCGCGCCGTGCTGCGCAGTGCCTTGAACCACGACACCCACCGCATGGCCTCGGTCTTCGGACGCTTCAGCGCACCGGTCTATCCCGGCGAGACGCTGAAAACCGAAATGTGGCTGGAGCCGCAGTGCGTGCGCTTCCGCGTCTGGGTGGTCGAACGTGGCGTGCTGGTGATGAACAACGGCCGCATCGGTCTGCGTGCCTAGCCCTGCATCAGAGATCAAATTTCGCAAGGAGCCTGTTTTGAAAGTTTTGGTGGCTGTAAAACGTGTCGTTGACTACAACGTCAAGGTGCGGGTGAAGAGCGATGGCACGGGTGTGGACCTGGCCAACGTGAAGATGAGCATGAACCCGTTCGACGAGATTGCCGTCGAAGAGGCGGTTCGCCTGCGGGAAAAAGGCGTGGCCACCGAGGTCGTCGTCGTCTCCTGCGGCGTCGCGCAGTGCCAGGAAACCCTGCGCACGGCGATGGCCATCGGCGCGGACCGGGCCATCCTGGTCGAGTGTGCCGATGCACTGCAACCGCGGGCCGTGGCCATGTTGCTGAAGGCGCTGGTGGCCCGGGAGCAGCCGGGGCTCGTGATCCTGGGCAAGCAGGCCATCGACGATGACTGCAACCAGACCGGCCAGATGCTGGCTGC
>JBEEMX010000536.1:0-2624 GCA_041192465.1 Pseudomonadota bacterium
CACTTGGGCCTGGTCGCCGATCAAGTTCCAGGCGGACATGGGGATCCTGCTGACCTTCATGTTCCTGTGGAACATGATCGGCGCGCTGGTCCTCACGCCGGCGCTGTCCTACTTCCTGCTCAACCCGAAGCGAACCGCTCAGCCAGGGTCTGTCTGATGAACACCCCCAGCGCCAATGCCGCTCTGGAGAGTGCCTTCAGCGGCGTTGCCGACAACTACCGTGGCGCCGATGTCGATCTGTACGGCATCTACCGCGAGATGCGTGCGAAGTCCCCCGTCATCGCGGAGAACTTCATGGCCAGACTGGGCGTGCCGCAGATTGCCGGGCTGGATGCCAGCCGGCCGACCTACACGGTGTTCCGGTACAAGGATGTGATGTCCGTCCTGCGTGACGCGTCGAACTACACCAGCGGGTTCATCGCGGAAGGGCTGGGTGCCTTCTTTGACGGTCTCATCCTCACCGGCATGGACGGTGAACAGCACCGCCGCTACCGCGCACTGCTGCAGCCCATCTTCATGCCGGAGACCGTGAACCGGTGGCGGCCGAAGCTGGACCGCATCGTGCGCGAGGAATATCTGGTTCCGATGGCGCCGCAAGGCAGCGCAGACCTGATGGACTTCGCGCTGCATTTCCCGATCAGGATGATCTATGCGCTGATCGGCTTCCCGGACGACCAGCCCGAACGCGTGAAGCAATACGCCGCGTGGGCGCTGGCCATCCTGGCCGGGCCACAGGTCGATGCCGAACGGGCGGCGCAGGCGCGCGCGGCGGCCATGACGGCGGCCAAGGCCCTGTATGACGCCGTGAAACTGGAAGTCGAACAGGTCCGCCGTGGCGGTGCAACGGGCGACGACTTGATCAGTCAGCTGATCCGCGCCGAATTCGAAGGCCGGCACCTGGACGACCACGAGATCACGACCTTCGTGCGTTCGCTGTTGCCCGCCGCCGGTGAGACCACCACCCGCACCTTCGGCTCGACGATGCTGCTGCTGCTGGAGCGCCCCGAACTGCTGGCCCGTGTGCGCGAAGACCGCAGCCTGGTGCCCAAGGCCATCGACGAAGCGGTGCGCTTCGAGCCGGTCGCCACGTTCAAGGTACGGCAGGCCGCACAGGATCTGCAGCTGGGTGGCATGCACATCCCCAAGGGCGCCATGGTGCAGGCCATCGTGGCCTCGGCCAACCGGGACGAGGAGGCGTTCGAGAACAGCGAGACCTTCGACATCCAGCGCAAGCCCAAACCCTCTTTCGGCTTCGGCTTCGGGCCGCACATGTGCATCGGGCAGTTCATCGCCAAGACCGAGTTGACCGTGGCCGTGAACGCGGTGCTCGATCTGCTGCCGAACCTCCGGCTGGACCCCGACAAGCCCGCGCCGAAGATCACTGGTGCCCAACTGCGCGGACCCCACCGCTTGCCCGTGCTGTGGGGCTGAGCTTGGCTGAACACACAAGAACCCCATGAATACCTTCGACTACGTGATCATCGGTGCCGGCTCGGCGGGCAGCGTGCTGGCGGCGGAACTCTCGCTGGATCCGGCCTGCTCGGTGCTTCTGCTGGAAAGTGGTCCCCTCGACACCAGCCCGCTCATCAGCATGCCGCGCGGCATTGGAAAACTGCTGCAGCCGGACAACCCCCACGTCTGGCACTACAAGGCCAGCAAGGGCCCGGGCCGGGAGGAAGAAGACTGGCTGAAGGGCCGGACGCTGGGAGGCTCCAGTTCCGTCAACGGCATGGTGTGGATGCGCGGCCTGCCATCGGAATACGACGACTGGGCCGCGATGGGCAACACCGGCTGGGGCTGGAGTGACATCGGCCGCTGCCTGAAGGCGATGGAAGCACACGCGCTGGGCGAGGCCGAATGGCGAGGTGCCCACGGACCGCTGAAAATCTCGATGCACCCGGCCGACAGCCCGTTGTACGAAACCATCCTGCAAGCCGCACAGCAAGCCGGTGTGCCGCGTGTGGCGGACGTCAACCACGGCGGCCCGGACGGCGGCATGGGGTACCAGCCGCGCACCATCTGGGGTGGACAGCGCCAGAGCGCAGCCAAGGCTTTTCTGCTGCCAGCGCGTGGCCGCGCCAACCTCACCGTGCGCACCGGCATGCAGGTGCAACGTCTCCTGTTCGAGGGCACCCGCGCGGTCGGTGTGGCGGTGCGTGGCCATGAAGGACTGACGCAGGTCAAGGCCCACCGCGAGGTGATCCTCTGCGCCGGCGCGTTGCACAGCCCCAAGCTGCTGCAGTTGTCGGGAGTGGGCCCGGCCGAATGGCTGCAGCCGCTGGGTATTCCGGTGATCGCCGACCGGGCCGAGGTCGGGCGCAATCTGCGCGAACACCGCTGTCTGATGATGCAGATCCGCCTGCGTGGCGGCAGTCTGAATGCGGAATTCCAAGGCTGGCGCCTGGGCCGCAGCGTGCTCCAGTATCTGCTGAAGAAATCCGGCCCGATGACCCTGGCCGCGCACGAACTCTGCGCGCTGGTGAAGACCCGACCTGAACTGGCACGGCCGGACGGAGAACTGGGCATCGGCCTGTATTCGCTGAGGGTGGATGCAAAGGGCCAGATCCAGATCGAAGATCAGCCAGGAATGACCTGGGTGGGCTACTTCACCACCCCCGACAGCA
>JBEEMX010000537.1:0-2616 GCA_041192465.1 Pseudomonadota bacterium
AGCCACAGCAGCACGATCAGCGCCGCCGAGGCCAGGAAGATGATGATGGTCTGGCCCGTCAGCATCAGCGGGCCGGCGTTGAAGCGCTCGTCCCAGAAGCTCGGGTTGCGGTAGCCCTCGGCGCCGAAGAACAGCAGCCCCACCCCCGTGAGCGCGAAATGCACCCCCACCGACACGATCAGCAGCACCAGCACCGTCGCGTCCGCCAGCGACTCGTAGGCGAGCCGGTAGGTCAGCCCGCCCAGCGGCGTGACGATGGCCAGCGTCAGCAGTGCCTGCACCACCAGCGGCAGGTGCATCGGCGCGGCCACCATGGCGACCGTGGCGATGACCAGCGGCGCGGCCAGCGTCAGCACCGCCGACTTGGCCACCAGCCCGGCCGGCCGGTGCTGGCGCAGTCCGTGGACCGCCTCGACCACGGCCGCCACCGCCGCCATGATCAGCAGCAGCCACACCGTGCCCGGCACCTTGCCGGTCTGCAGCACGGCCAGCGTCAGCGCCCCGTAGGCGACGAATTCGCCCTGCGGGATGAAGATCACCCGCGTGACGGCAAAGAGCAGCACCGTCGCGGTGGCCAGCAGCGCATAGACCGCGCCGTTGGTCACGCCGTCGAGCGCCAGGATGCTTGCAATCGAGAAGTCCATCGGAGGGGGTTCCGGTTCGGGTGGGGGCAGGCGCAGGCGGGGCCTCGGCCGCGCAGGCTTATTCGACCTTCCAGTCGCCGTTGACCACCTTCAGGATCACGCCCGTCTCGGTCGTGTAACCCCAATGGTTGTCCTTCGAGTAGGTCAGCACGCCGTGCGAGACGACCGTGCGGCCCATCGTCTCGGTGGCTTCCTTCAGCGCGGTGCGGAACTCCTGGGTGCCGGGCTTGCCCTTCTTCAGCGCCATCGGAATGATCTTTTCCAGCACCAGCGCGGCGTCATAGGCGTGGCCGGCGAACTGGTTGCGCGAGCCGGCGCCGTTGGCCTTCTCGTACTTCTGCACGAAGTCGATGGCGACCTTCTTCGACGGGTGGTCATCCGCCAACTGCTCGGCGATCACGCAGGGGCCGGAGACGACGTAGGCGCCCTCGACATCCTTGCCGCCGATGCGCATCAGGTCGCGGGTGGCGGCGGCGTGGGTCTGGTAGACCTTGCCCTTGTAGCCGCGCTCGATGATGGCCTTGTGCGGCATCGCGGCGCCCGAACCGGAGGCGACGATCAGCATCGCGTCCGGGTTGGCGGCCGTCAGCTTCAGGGCCTGGGCGGTGACGTTGGTGTCGGCGCGGGCGAAACGCTCGGTGGCGATGATCTTGATCGGCAGGCCCATGGCGGTGGCCTCGGCCTGGAAGTCCTTGAGCCAGCTTTCGCCGTAGGCGTCGGTGTAGCCGAGGAAGCCGACCGTCTTCACGCCCAGCTTGCTCATGTGCTTGAGCATGGCGTGCGACATCACCGCGTTGGACTGCGGCAGGCGGAAGGCCCAGTTGTCCTTGCCGGCCTGCAGCACGGCAGGGGAGAACATGAAGTGCGGCGTCGTCGCCTCGGCCACCGTGTCGGACATGGCGATGGCGACCGGCGTGGCGGCCGAGCCCATGATGATGTCGGCCTTGTCCTGGGTGACGAAGCGCTTGGCGTTCTGCACACCCTTGGTCGGGTCGGAGCCGTCGTCGAGCACGATGACGTTGAGCTTCTCGCCCGCGATGCTGGCGGGCCAGAGCTTGATGCCGTTCTGCATCGGGATGCCCAGGCCGTTGGCCGGGCCGGTCAGCGGCAGGCTGACGCCGATGGTGATGTCGGCCTGTGCGGCGCCAGCGGCCCACAGGGCGGCGCAGGCGATGAGGGTCTTGGTCAGCTTCATGGGGTCTGTCTCCGTGGGGTGTAGATCAACGTTCAAGGATCAAGGAACGAAAGACGCAAGGGGGTGAGCGTGGCAGATCGGTCAGCGCGGCGCCATCCGCAATGCCCCGTCCAGCCGGATCACCTCGCCATTGAGGTGACCGTTCTGGACGATGTGGGCGGCCAGCGCGGCGAACTCGTCGGGCTGGCCCAGCCGCTTCGGGAAGGGGATCGACGCGGCCAGCGACTGCTGCACCGCTTCGGGCAGTTCGTTCATCAGCGGTGTGGCGAACAGGCCCGGCGCGATGGTGCAGACGCGGATGCCGAACTGCGCGAGGTCACGCGCCAGCGGCAGCGTCATGCCGACCACGCCGCCCTTGGACGCCGAATACGCTTCCTGCCCGACCTGCCCGTCGAAGGCGGCGACCGAGGCGGTGTTGACGACCACGCCACGCTCGCCCGACGTGCCTTCCAGCGGCTCGGCCTTGGCCAGACGGGCTGCGGCGAGGCGGACCACGTTGTAGGTGCCGATCAGGTTCACGCGCACGACCCGCTCGAAATCCTCCAGCGGCGCGGGCGAGCCGTCGCGCTGGATGACGCGCTTGGCGCTGCCGATGCCGGCGATGTTCATGACGATGCGCGCCGTGCCGTGGGCGGCTTCGGCGGCGTCGAGCGCGGCGGTGACGCTGGCGCTGTCGGTGATGTCGCAGCGCAGCGCGAGGCCGCCGATGTCCGCCGCGACGCGCTCGGCGCCGGCCTGGTTCACGTCGAGCACCGTGACCTTGGCGCCCAGGCGGGC
>JBEEMX010000538.1:0-2604 GCA_041192465.1 Pseudomonadota bacterium
CAAGGTCAACGGCAAGCCCTCCGAGCGCAACTTCGTCCCCGACCACGACCTGGTGCGCGAGGTCGCCAACGGCGAGCGCAACGTCAAGGCGGCGCCGCAGCGGGTGGTGTTCGGCCTGCCGCACAACTACTTCTTCTCCAGCGACAACGCCAAGGTGGACATCAACTACCGCCCGAATGGCGAAGAAGCCCGCCGCGCCAGCCCGCTGCTGCTGCACGTCCACCGCCTCGGCGAGGGCCGCGCTGTCGCCGTTCACACGCTGCTGCGCTCGCGCTTCCTTCCCGAGGCGCAGCCCGTGGTCACGATGAAACCCGGCCGTGCGCGCACGCTCGACACCGTGCCGGTCACCGTGGACTGGAACATCCTGACCGCCTACCTCGACCGCTTCAAGACCTCCTCCGCTTCCGACTGGGCCACGCTGTGACCGCCTCGACCCCTCGCCAGTTCTTCCACTTCACGCTCGGCCCCGTGCAGGGCTTCGTTTCCCAGGCCCGGCGCACCCGCGACTTCTGGGCCGGCTCCTTCCTGCTGTCGTGGCTGGCTGGCGTGGCGATGGTCGCGGTGCGCCGACAGGGTGGCACGATCGACTTCCCCAAGCCACCCGACAACTACCTCGGCTGGATCGAGGGCCAGGCGTCCGGCGAACCACCCCGCCAGGGCGCGATCCCGAACCGCTTCAAATCAATGTGCGCCGAAGTGCCCGCAGCATTCAAGCCGGAGCTGGTGGTCTCGGCTGTCAACGAAGCGTGGCAGGCGCTGGCCGAACACGTCTGGCAGGCCGACCGGCTCGACGAGATCGCCGGCCCGGACAGCCACACCCGCGCCATCTGGCAGCGCCAGCACGCCCATTTCTGGGAAATCTCCTGGGCGCTGACCGACGACGAGCAAGCCACCGCCTTGCTCGACCAGCGCAAGAACTGGCGCACCAGCGGCTTCGGCCAGCACGAACCCGGCCCCAAATGCATGGTGATGGACGGCTGGCAGGAACTCTCCGGCGCCGAACGCCCTGGTCCCGAGGCGACGGCGTTCTGGCGCAACCTGCGTGAAAGCCGTGATCGCTGCGGCCTGAAAACCGACCTCGGCGACGGGGAGCAGCTCTGCGCACTGGCCTACGTCAAGCGCCGCTTCGCCCGCCACTTCGTCAGCTTCTCGACCACATTGCCCGGCTCGGGCGTGACGCTGCACGGCTGGAAACTCAGCGTGGGCATGCCGTCGGTGTCGTACATGGCGGCGGTTCACTGGCTGGAGACACTGCTGAAGACCTGCCGCTCCGCCGACCTGCGCCCGGTGCTGCAAGCCGCCCTCGATGTCAGCCCCGAGCAGAGTGAATGGGACACGCACATCGAGTGCCTGCGCGACGCCGTGCCGCGCTGGCACAGCGGCCAACTCGGACGCGAGCTGCTGGCGCTCGACGGCAACCTGTTCTTCCGCCATGTGCAGGAGCAGCCCCGCGCCCACGGCTACGAACCGGCCGACATGGACCGCCTGCGCCAGGCACTGTCCACGCTGCGCGAGCAGTACCCGAAGCTGCCGGCCGCGCCGTCGCCGTACTACGCCATCTTGCTGATGGACGGCGATTCGCTCGGCGTCCACATGAGCCAGAAGGCCAACCAGCAGCCGATCTCGAAGGCGCTGGAGGAGTTCACCGCCGACCCGGGCGTGCCCCGCATCGTGCGCGAGCACAACGGCTGCCTGATCTACGCGGGCGGCGACGACGTGCTGGCGCTGCTGCCGCTGGAGGACGCGCTGGGGTGCGCGGCCCGCATCCGGGCGCATTACCTGACCTGCTTCAAGACCAGCGGCATCCCGACGACGATCTCGGCCGCCATCGAGTTCGTGCATGTCAAGACGCCGCTCGGCCTGGCGCTGGCCGACGCGCACCCGCTGCTCGACGACGTGGCCAAGGACGGCTGCGGGCGCGATGCGCTGGCGGTGCGGGTGTGGAAGACCGGCGGCACGGTGCTGCAGTGGGCGCAGCCGTGGAAGGTCGCGCTGGCGGGATCGGAAGGCGATGGCCTGCTGGCGGTCGAACGACTGGCACGGCTGTTCTCGTCCGGCCGCGATGACCGCCCGGCTGGCGGGGATGCCGATGTCGATCTCGATGCGAACCACGGCCGTTTCTCCAGCAAGTTCTTCTTCAAGATCGAGGAGCGGCTGGCGGTGCTCGACCCGGCGCGCCACCGGGCAGCCCCGAAACAGGTCGGCAAGAACCCCGCCGCCGAGGACGACGACATGCTCCCGGCACTGCTCGCAGTGGACTTCTGGCACAGCGACACCAACCGCGACCGCATCGACCTCGCCGCCGCACGGGCGCTCATCGAGCCACTGCTGCGGCAGTGCCGCCCGCACCGACGGGAGGTGAAGGACGGACGGGAAACGCCGGTTGCCGGGTGGATTCGCCCGAAAGAACCGCTGCAGGCGGATGGTGCGCTGCTCGTGCGCTTCCTCGCCACCAAGGGACTGGACGGGAGCGCCACATGAGCAAGGACAAGAAGCACACGGGCAACGGCCTGAACACGCCCAAAGCCCCGGTGCCCCCGGCCTCGTCGCCAACACCACCCACCGCACCGCTGCCGCTCACCGGCCCGCAGGTCTGGCGCTTCG
>JBEEMX010000539.1:0-2594 GCA_041192465.1 Pseudomonadota bacterium
GCGCAGGCGGTCGAGATGGGCGGCATGCTCGGTCCCGCCAAGGGCAAGGATTTCGACACGGCCAACGTGATGGGCCCCTGCCTCGTGACGGTGGACGAGTTGCCCGATCCTTACTCGCTGACGATGATCGCGCGGGTCAACGGCCAGGAATGGGGCCGTGGCAACACGGACACGATGCGCTGGCGTTTCGAGGACGTGATCGCCCATGTCTCGCGGGCCGAGACGCTGTATCCGGGCGAGTTCCTGGGCTCCGGCACCGTCGGCAATGGCTGTGGTCTGGAGCAGATGCGCACGCTCCAGCCGGACGATGTGGTCGAGCTGGAGGTCGAGGGCATCGGCGTGCTGCGCACCCGCATCACCAAGCCGGCCTGACCACCGCGGACCGCGGGCAGCCGGCGCGCAGTCAGAAACGCGGCGGCTTGCGGTCCACCCGTGCACCACCATACAGACGCGGCACCATCGCATCGATGAAGACGTAGGGGAACACCGGTGCCAGCTTGCCGACCGCATCCAGGCGGCGCTCCAGTTCGGCGGGCAGGGTGAAGGCCAATGCGGGCAGCGTCTGCTCCAGTTGCGCCACCGACGTGGCTCCGAGGATGACCGAGCTGACCCCCGGCCGGTTCGCCACCCAGTTCACCGCCACCTGCGCCATCGGCAGGCCCAGCTCGGTCGCCACCGCGTCGAGTTCGGCGACGATGGCCCAGTTCTCCGGCGTCAGCTTGTTCAGCGAAGGGGTGGCCATCTTGGCCGTGCTGCGGATGCGCCCGGCGTTCTGCTCGGTGGCCGCGGCGTGCGGCCGGTATTTGCCGGACAGCAGACCGCCACCCAGCGGACTCCACGGCACCAGCCCGACACCCAGTGTTCGGCACATGGCGCTGAACTCGTGCTCGATGCCCCGCGACACCAGCGAATACTCCATCTGCAGCGCACACGGCGCCTCCATCCCGTGCGCCTCGGCCAGCGTGATGGCGCGTGCCGCGTACCAGGCCGGCACGTCCGACAAGGCCCAGTGCCGGATCTTGCCCGCCCGCACGAGGTCGTCCATGGTGCGCAGCACCTCCTCGACCGGCGTGATGGTGTCCCAGAGGTGCAGGTAGTAGAGATCGATGCAGTCGGTGTTCAGACGGGTGAGCGAGGCGTCCAGGGCCTGCTGCAGCGCCTTGCGGCCGTTGCCTGCGGCGTTGGGATCACCGGCGGCGTTCTGGAAGTTGTTGGTGTACTTGGTCGCCAGCACGACCCGGTCGCGCACGCCGGCCTCGCGCAGGAACTCGCCGATCCAGCGTTCGGAGGTGCCCTGGGTGTAGACATCCGCGGTGTCAATGAAGTTGCCGCCGTCGTCCAGGTATCGATCGAACAGGGCACGGGAGGTGGTCCGGTCGCAGCCAAACCCGTGCTCGGTCCCGAAGGTCATGGTGCCGAGCGCCAGGCGTGACACGCGCAGGCCAGTCCGGCCGAGCAGGGTGTAGGCCGGGCGTTGTGCCGGGGCAAGGCTGGGGGGCATGTTCATGGTGCAGTCCTGGTGGGGTTCTCACGAATTAGCACATAAACAATAAAAGTGTTCAATATGAGATCTACCCTTGGACTGCTTGGACTGGAACCACCGCATGCTGATCGACCTCCACGCCCACATCGTCACCGAAGGCATGCTCAACCGCCATGCCTTCTGGGGACCGTTCATGAAGACCCAGGGCTTCACGGTGGGCCATTTCCACCTGGGCAGCCGCCAGCCGAGCAAGGCGGCGACCGATGCCGAAGCGCAGAGCAACCTGCTCGCCCGCATGACCCACGATGCCCGTCGACAGCTCATGGCCCAGCGTGGCGTCGATCAGCTCGTGCTGGCGACACCGTCCCATGCCTTCATGTACTGGGCGGGTGATTTCGGCAACGAGTACGCCCGGATCTGCAACGACGAGATGTCGGCCTACTGCGCCGTCGATCCGGCGCACTTCGGCTTCTGGGCACACGCCAATCTGTCGGATCCAGCCGAAGCCGCGCGCGAGATCCGGCGTGCCGTCACCGAACTCGGTGCCAAGGGGGTGTGCGTCGGTGGCGCCAACTTCAACGGCCTGCAGGCGTACAGCGAGGCGCTGTATCCGGTGTGGGAAACCGTGTGCGCGCTGGATGTCCCGCTGATGGTGCATGGCTACAACCAGTCGGTCTGGTGGGGCGAGCGCCACAGCGAGGACCGGTTCGAGACCACGTCCATCATCGGCGACTGCGTCGATGAAACGCTGTTCCCGTGGTACCTGATCTGCGGCGGGGTGCTCGATGCCTTTCCGACGCTCAAGACCTACGTCACCCACGCGGGCGGCATGTTCCTCTTCCAGCTCGGGCGGCTCGCGGAGCTGAACCGGGTCATGGCGCCGGACGCCCGCAACCAGCGTCCATTCATGGACTACCTGCCGCACTTCTGGTTCGATCTCGATGTCCACCATCCGGCGCTGCGGCGGGCCGTGGCCGAAGTGGTCGGCACGGACCGGCTGGTCATCGGCACCAATTTCGGCGGTGCCTACGACAACGGCGATCTCACCGAAGGACTCGGCCTGAGTGATGCGGTGCGCGAGCAGGTGCGCAGTGGCAATGCACTGCAACTG
>JBEEMX010000540.1:0-2588 GCA_041192465.1 Pseudomonadota bacterium
CTGTACGTCGCCGGTCGCCCCGCCTTGCCGCTGACCGGCTCGGCCTGCCACGCCATGTCCCGGTCCAGCCACATCGTCAGCGATCCCCTGGCTCTCAGCGCCTTGGTGTAGGGCGACCAGTTCGTCGTCGTGTACTTCTGCTTTGCCGGCTTGCTCATCCCGTCAGCCTACCTCACCGCTCGACCACCGGCCGGCTGGTCGGGTTGTGCAACAAAGCCGCCCATGATGACTGACCACGGTGGTGCTAATTGGGCAATGCCCGATCAAAAGTGCAACCATTGCACTAAACTTGCGCCATGCCCACCCTCGCCAGACTGTCCGGCTGCACCCTCACGATGTACGCGATGGACCACCTGCCGCCGCATTTCCATGTACGCATGGCGGATGGTCGCGAAGCGTTGATCGAACTGGGCACGCTGGCGATCCTGCGTGGAAGCCTGCGCCCGCGAGAACGGGCCGATGTGATGGCCTGGGCCAGTGGCAACACGCTGTTGCTGGCAACCCGATGGAAAGCACTCAACCCATGAGCAACCGACATTTCACCCTGACCGATGTGCAAGCCGAGGCGGACGGCAGATTGCAACTCACCTATGCCGATGGCGCCGTGATGCGGGTGGACCTGAAGGCGCTGGTGGCCGGACATCCGTTGCTGTCCGCGCTGAGCGATCCGCTGGTGTTCGGCACGGCGCGGGTCGGCGAGTGGGGCGGGAGTGTCGTCTGGTGCGATGACCCGGACAGCGATCTGGCGCTGGCTGCCGACAACCTGCGCGCCCGGGCCATTGAGCAGGCGGGTGGCGTGTCGCACGAGTTCATCCTCAACTGGATGGCGCGGCACCGCCTCAGCCTGGATGCGGCGGCGCAGGCGCTGGGCCTGTCGCGGCGGATGCTGGCCTACTACCGCAGCGGGGAGAAGTCCGTGCCCCGCACCGTGGCGTTGGCCTGTCTGGGATGGGAGCATCTGGGCGTGAATGAGGCTTGGGCGCAAGCGGCCTGATCTTGTGTCGGGGTGTTGACAACATACCCCCTGGCCTATCATTCACCCCATGCCGCCCGCCGCGCTTCCATTCCTCGCCCGCCTCTTCGGCCCCTGGGTCCGCGCCGTCAACGCCACCACCCTGCGCGCCGACGTGCAAGCCGGCCTGCTCGGCGCGCTGCTCGTGCTGCCGCAGGGCATCGCGTTTGCGTCACTCGCCGGCCTGCCGCCGCAGTACGGGCTGTACAGCGCCCTCGTGCCGACGGTCATCGCGGCGCTGGCCGGGTCGAGCTGGCATGTCGTTTCCGGCCCGACCAACGCCAACTCGCTGGCGCTGGCCGCGATGCTCACGCCGCTGGTGGCGGCCGGCACGCCGGGCTACATCGAACTCGCGCTGATGGTCACCGTGATGGTCGGGGTGATCCAGACCGCCGTGGGGGCGTTGCGGCTGGGGTTGCTGGCGAACTTCATCTCGCCGGCCGCGCTGCTCGGGTTCACCAGCGGCGCGGCGTGTCTGATCGCCATCCACGCCGTGCATGGCCTGCGGGACACGGGCACCGTGCTGGTCGGGCTGACGGCGCTGGGTGTGGCGGCGGCGTTGCGCTGGAAGGCGGCGCGCTGGCCGTTCATGCTGATCGGGCTGGTGAGCGCGGGCGTGCTGGCCGCGCTGCTGCCGCCGGGCTGGGCCGTCCGCACCATCGGCGCGCTGCCGTCGCCGTGGCCAGCGTTCCATGTGCCGGACGTGGACTGGACGCGTGTGCCGGACCTGATCGACAAGGCGCTGGCGCTGTCGATCATCGCGCTCGGCCAGTCGGTGTCGATCGCCAAGGCGATGGCAGCGCGCTCGGGTCAGCGCATCGACACCAACCGCGAGTTCCTGGGGCAGGGGCTGTCGAACCTGATCGGCGGCTTCTTCTCTTGCTACCTGAGCTGCGGCTCGCTGAACCGCTCGGTGCCGAACCTGGAGTCGGGGGCGCGCACGCCGCTGGCCGCCGTCGCGTCGGCGGGGTGGTTGCTGGTGCTGGTGGCGGTGTCGTCGCCGCTGCTGGCCCATATTCCGCAAGCCGCGATCGCCGGGCTGTTGATCCTGGTGGCGTGGACGCTGCTGGACCTGCCGCGCTGGCGCCGCCTCGCTCGGCTGGACCGCACCGATCTGGCGATTGCCGCGGCGACGCTGGCGGCCACGCTGCGGCTGCGGCTGGAGATGGCGATCCTGATCGGCACGGGGTTGTCGCTGGTCGCCTACCTGTACCAGACCTCACGCCCGGCGATACGCACGATGGGGTTTGACCGCACCAGCCCGGACCGGCGTTTCGTGGTCCGCGACGACACCCCGGGCGCGTTGCCGGAATGCCCGCAACTGAAACTCCTGCGCATGGAGGGCGAGATTTATTTCGGCGCCGCAACCCATGTGGGCGAACACCTGCACGCGCTGCGCGAATACGATCCCGGGCAACCAACGCCACAAAAGCACCTGCTGGTGATGACCCGGACGAAGCGACAAGCCCCGGGGTTGAGCCCGGGGTCGAGCGTTCAAGCCGGAACGGCTTGTCAAGCGACATGTATGGAAATACAGTTGTCAGATGGAAGCCGTGAAGACCCTCAAGCTGCGGAT
>JBEEMX010000541.1:0-2585 GCA_041192465.1 Pseudomonadota bacterium
CTCCCGCCTGCTGCGCGACCTCGGCCCGCAGGTCGTCACCCTCGGCAGCGGTCGCAGCACGCGCTACGCCGTCCCGCAACCGATCCTCGGCCTGTCGCCACGCCAGCCGCTGCACTGGATCGACGTGACCGGCGCGGCACAGCCCTGGGGCGAACTGACGCTGCTGCACGGCGGACGTGTCCACGTCACGGCACCGGGGCTGGACGTGCTGACCGCGCCGGGCGAGCCGTGGCCCTGGTTCCTCGCGCCGCTGCGGGCGCAGGGTTTCCTCGGCCGCCTGCTCGGCCAGCAACTCGCGGGACTCGGCTTCGACAGTAACCCCGAACGCTGGACCACCGAGCAAGCGCTGTTCGCTGCTACCCGCCTGCCAGACGCTCCCGGTGCCATCGTTCTGGGCGACGCGCTGGCGCAGCCGGTCCAGCCCGTCACCGTGGACACCGCCGACCCGACCGCCCGCGCCGCGGCCTACGACGCCCTCGCCACCGATGTCGCCGCCACGCTGCCCGCCGGCTCCTCCGCAGGCGGCGAGCAGGCCAAGTTCCTCTGCCGCCGCGCCGACGGTCAGGGCGCCGAGCTGGTCAAGTTCAGCCCACCGCACGGCACGCCTTTCGGCGACCGCTGGAGCGACCTGCTGCACGCCGAGGCGCTGGCGCTGCAATTGCTGGGCGAGCACGGCATCCCGGTGGCACACACCGAGGTCATCCGCACCCCGCGCTGCACCTGCCTCGTCTCGCGCCGCTTCGACCGCCTCCCGCCCGCCACACCCGGCGCCCCGCTCGGCCGCATCCACGTCGTGGCACTCGACGCCGCGCATCAGGCCTTCGTCGCCGGCCCCCGCCAGCACTGGGCCGCCACCCTCACCGAACTCGCTCGCCAGCGCCGCGTCCCGCCCGAGGTGCCCGTGCAGGCCGAGCACCTGCTCCACTTCGGCCGCCTGATCGGCAACACCGACATGCACTTCGGCAACCTGAGCCTGTGCGTCACCCGGGAGGACGTGGCGACGGGCCGCTTCACGCTGGCGCCGCTGTACGACATGCTGCCGATGCGCTGGCGGCCGGACGTGGTGCGCGGCGATCTGGACCTGCTGCCATTCGAGCCAGACGCCGCCGCGCTGGGCTGTGCGCCAGCACGCGCCTGGGCGCAGCAGTTCTGGACCGCGATGGCGGAACACCACGGTGTCAGCCGGGCGTGGCGGGCATTGGCGGTGACGATGCAGTCGAGAATCGCCCCATGACCGCCTCCCCCGCCATCCTCCAGGCCCTCGCCGCCGCCGCTCTCTTCGGCGCCAGCGCCCCGCTCGCCAAGCTGCTGCTGGCGCAATCCTCCCCGTGGCTGATGGCCGGCCTGCTCTACGCCGGCTCGGGCCTCGGCCTGCTGCTGTGGCGGCTCATCACGCGGGCGCCCAGCGTGCGCATGCCCAAGGGCGAGGTGCGCTGGCTGGCGCTGGCGATCCTCTCGGGCGGCGTGATCGCCCCCGTGCTGCTGATGCAGGGCCTCGCGCAGATGCCGGCGTCCGGCGCATCGCTGCTGCTCAACGCCGAGGCGGTGCTGACGGCAGTGATCGCGTGGGTGGTGTTCCGGGAGAACGCGGACCGGCGCATCGTGCTCGGCATGGTGGCCATCGTGGCCGGGGCGGTCGTGCTGGCGGGCGGTGATGCCTCCGGGTTCGGCGGGATCGGGCCGGCCGCGCTGGTGCTGGGCGCCTGCCTGTGCTGGGCGGTGGACAACAACCTGACGCGCCAGGTGTCGCTCACGGATGCCTCGTTCATCGCGATGGCCAAGGGGCTGGCCGCGGGCGGCGTGAACCTGCTGCTGGCGTGGCAGACCGGCGCCGCGTGGCCGGGCCTGGGCGTGGCCGCAGCGGCGGGGCTGCTCGGGCTGCTGGCCTATGGGGTCAGTCTGGTGCTGTTCGTGGTGGCGCTGCGCGCGCTGGGCACGGCGCGCACCGGGGCGTATTTCTCGGTCGCGCCGTTCTTCGGGGCGGCGCTGTCCGTGTGGCTGCTGGGCGAGCCGGTCACAGCCCCGCTGCTGCTGGGCGGGGCGCTGATGGCGCTGGGTGTCTGGCTGCATGTCACCGAACAGCATGGCCATGCCCACACCCACACGCCGCTCGAACACCGCCACGCCCACGTCCACGACACCCACCACCAGCACCTGCATGACGCCGACGCCCCCCCCGACGAGCGCCACACCCACTGGCACCGCCACGCGCCGCTCACCCACACCCACGCGCATTTCCCGGATGCGCACCATCGGCATCCACACTGAACCAACGCACTCGCCGTCACCGCCCTCACCGGCAGCCGCGTCGGCCCGGGAACCGGTCCGAACGCCAACGGCTGGGGCTTGGACCTGAACTTCAACTGCGGCCTCGTGCAGACCCCCGACAAGCGCATCCGCAGCCATGTGAACGTCACGCACACGAGCAAGAACGGCACGTCGGTGAACGCCTTCGAGGTGTCGCCGCGTTACACGGTGCCGCTGGGCGATGGCCTTTCGGCTGGTGTCGGCCCGAGCGTAGGCGCGTTCCAGGTCAGCACGCCGGGCAATGACCGGACGCTGCTGGGCGTGGGCGCCGCAGCCGG
>JBEEMX010000542.1:0-2583 GCA_041192465.1 Pseudomonadota bacterium
ACCTGGGCGGCACGGCCACCGACGCGAGCTGCCTGTCCAGCCACCCGGCCAGCACCGGCGCCGCCCTTGCCTGGCTGCGCGGACGCAACGGCAGTTGCGCCGCCACCTGGGACCGCGACCCCGCCGCCCGCGCCAGTTTCGGCGTGGCCAGCGCCGAGACGCGCAAGACCGTCCACGTCCGCGAGCTGTATTGACCGCCATGCGCCACCACAGCACCGGCTTCACGCTGCCCGAGCTGCTGGGCGTGATCGTGCTGACCTCCGTGCTGGCGGTGTTCGCCATGCCGAGTCTGGATGGCGTGTTCGGTTTCCGCGACGAAGCCTGGCGCGGCGAGCTGATCGCGGCGCTGCGCAACGCCCGCCAGACCGCCGTGGCCCACCGGCGGCTGGTCTGCGTCAGCATCGCCACTGGGGGCGTCAGTCTGCGCATCGCCGCCACCAACCCGGCCAGCGCCTGCACCGATCCGCTCGTCGGCCCCGATGGCCAGAGCGTCTACGCCACCGGCAGCGGCACGGCCACCACGCTCAGCCCCGCCGGCCCGCTCTACTTCCAGCCCAGCGGCCGCGCCACCGCCGACCCCGCCGGCACCAGCAGCGCCACCTGGCAGATCGGCATCACTGGCCAGACCGCCATCACCTTGCTCGGAGAAACCGGCCATGTCGAGTAGGCGGGCGCGGGCGCGCGGCATGACCCTGATCGAGCTGGTGATCGCGGTGCTGATCCTGGGCGTCGGCCTGGCCGGTGTGATGCTGGCGTATTCAACCGTGGCCCGCGGCTCCGCCGACCCGGTGGTGCGCAAGCAGTTGCTGTCCATCGCCGAGGAGATGCTCGAAGAGATCCAGCTCAAGCCGTACACCGTGGCGGCGAACGCGGCCCCCGGTGGCTGTGCCCGCAACACCTGGAACGACCTGCTCGACTACCACGGCTACGCCACCACGAACCAGATCTGCACCCTCGACGGCACACCGATCGGTGCCCTGGCCGGCTACTCCGTCAGCGTCTCGGTGACGGCGGCCACGCTGGGCGGCCTCTCGGCGGCACGGCGCATCGACGTGACCGTGCGCCGCGGCACCGACCAGCTCACGCTCACCGGCTGGCGACTGGACTATGCAAGCTGACCATGCGCGGGGCTTCACGCTGCTGGAGCTGGTGCTGGTGATCGTCATCGGCGGCGTGATGGCCGCGTCGCTCACCGTGTTCTTCCGCCCGGCCTTCGACAGCTACCTCGCCACCCGCAGCCGCGCCGACCTCTCGGCGCAAGCGGACGCGGCGCTGCGCCGGCTGGTGGGCGAGGTGCGGCTGGCGGTGCCGAACTCGGTGCGCAGCCCGGACAGCCAGTGCGTCGAGCTGATCCCCACGCTGGCGGGCGGCCGGCTGCGCATGGCCGCGGACACCGCCAACGACAGCGGCCCCGGCTGCGCGCCCTCGGCGACGTGCTCGGCACCACTGGATACCACGGCGCTGACCAGTACGCTCGACGTGCTCACCCCGCTGTCCACGCTGCCTGCCGTCGGGGACTGGCTGGTGGTCGGCAACCAGTCGCCCAACGACGTGTACAGCGGCACCAACCGCGCCGCGCTGACCGCCATCACCACACCCACGCCCGCCTTCGGCCAGCACCGCCTGTCGGTCAACCCGACCCAGTTCCCGCTCGGCTACGACGGCGGGCGCTTCAGCCTCGTCAGCGCCAGCCAGCAGGCCGTCTTCTACGTCTGCAGCGGCGCCGACGGCTCGCTCGACGCCAGCGGCACCGCCCGCGGCACCCTCGTGCGCCTGTCCGGCTACGGCTTCAACGCCAGCTACCCGAGCGCCTGCCCGTCCACCGCGGGCGGCCAGACCGTGCTCACCGGACTGAGCCGCTGCACCATCACCTACGACCCCAACCAGGGCGCGACGCAGCAGAACGGCTTCGTCTACCTCCAGCTCGATCTGACCCGGCGCAACGAGAGCGTGTCGCTGGTCGTCGGCGCCCACGTCTCGAACGTGCCATGAAATTGCAGCTTCGTCGCCCATCCCGTGGCTTCGGTGCCATCGCCGCGATCTTCGTGCTGGTCGTTCTGGCGAGTCTGGCCGCCGCCATCGTGCGGCTTGGGCAGTCCACGCAGACCGGATCGGCACAGGACATCCTCGGTGCCCGCGCCTGGGCCGCGGCCAGGGCTGGCACCGAATGGGGTCTCTACCAGGCGCTCAAGGGCAGTTGGAGCACCTGCGGCAGTGGCACCAGCCAGACGCTGGACCTGACGGCGGACACCGGGGTGCGTGTCACGGTGCGCTGCACGTCGAGCGTTTACAACGAGGGCGAAACCGCCACCGGCGCGGTGCAGACCCTGCGCCTCTACACGATCGACGCCATCGCCTGCAACAGCACCAGCGCCTGTCCGGACAACGCCCGTGCCGTGCAGCCCGGCTACATCGAGCGCCGACGGCAGGTCCAGGCGACGCATTGACAGCCTCCCCGCCCTAAAGGACGGAGATTCCGGCGGACGCGACCGCTTGCGCGGCCGAGCCTTCGGCGGGTTCCTGCTTCCTCGCGGCTGCGCGTCGTCCCCTCACGGGTCTGGCACGTCTGACCTCCGCTCCACA
>JBEEMX010000543.1:0-2580 GCA_041192465.1 Pseudomonadota bacterium
GCTCTTCGTTCTCCGGGCTGGCGGCCCAGGTCGCCATAGGCACGAAGTCGTAGTCGTCATCAATCCCAATCGACGATGCGGGGACGGGATCGGTAGTGGTGATGCTGGTCATGATGCGTGCTCCTGGTGCTGGGTTGCTCAACCAGCCCCCTGAGCGAAATACCGCGCGTCTGCGGCGTAGGCAATGAGTTCGTCCGTCGTCATGGCCCGGCACTCTGGTGCATCGACGTAGACGTTCTCGGCGTTGAGCAG
Organism: Pseudomonadota bacterium; assembly: GCA_041192465.1. Taxonomy (GTDB): domain Bacteria; phylum Pseudomonadota; class Gammaproteobacteria; order Burkholderiales; family Burkholderiaceae_C; genus Sphaerotilus. The sequence goes on from JBEEMX010000543.1 coordinate 253, forward strand.
CGTGTCCGCGATTTCACGCAGATCGGCGTCGCTGTTTTGGGCGCGGGAGATGCGCAGGGGCTGCATGTTGCCAGTCCTGGAGCCTTTGATGAAGCGTCCGAGCTGTGTGTAATGCTCCAGCGGAAGCGCATTCTTCCAGCCGCCAAGAGGCATTGGCATCTCGCGGCGGACCTCCGCGACGTGGGCCGCCTCCCGGCGGATCAGGGCCTCGGCCAGCGTGAGGCGCCCACGGTCTCGGTCGCGGATTCCTGCCAGTGCTGCGGCGTAGGGCGCCAGCAGTGCGGTGATGGATGTGGTCATTGCGTACTTCCTTGGTGTTGTTGCCGGCACCGCATGCTGCGCTGCCATGAATAGTAATGTAATGCACAACAACGAACGGAGCAATGGGCGCGCAGCAAGAATCACAAAAAACAGCATCCTGATTTCGTGGCACCAGAGTGGTCTACCCAAGCGATCTGGAAGGAAAAGCACCCGAAACAATGAGCAACACAGGAAAAGAATGGACCCTGTTCCGCGGCACTTCGCCACGGATCTTCGTCTGGCAACAACCAGCAAACAGGAACATCCATGCCAATTTCCGACATCAAAGCCCCTGCCGTCAATCTGATCCCGGTCGATCCGTCGAACCGCATGAACCAGGTCGCGGCTCTGCAGTTCTGGAACAAGGTCATCACCGACTACCGCAACGGCGACATCCTCCTGGACGAGAAGATCACCAACTACAAGCAGACCAACGACGCCCGCGTTCTCGCGCTGGAGGAGAAGGTCCGCCTGCAGCCGAAGCTGGTCGAAGAAGGCATCCGCACGCTGCTGCAAGACCCCGGCTTCGCCCAGGCACTGGCCGGTTCAATCGGCAAGGTTCCGGGCATGGACGTGACCATCGGTTCGGTGGTCAAGGCGTTCCTGGAAGAGCCGAAGGTCATCGAGTTCCACGAGCACAACGACCCCGTCACCGGCAAGCTGACCGGCGTCACCGCGCTGGTGCAGGTCGGTGAAGTCGTCTCGACCGCCGTGTTCACGGCGGAAGAGGCGGTTGACCCGCTCAACGCCAACATGCTGGTGTTCACGCTCAACACGGTCAGCTTCGCCGGCACCCCGGCATCGTTCCGCGTCTGGGTCGGCAAGCTGGACAACATCATCGCCGTGGCCGCCGCCGGCCGCCCGGAGATCGCGATCACCCAGTACAACCGCGAGGGCCTGAGCGCCGTCGTGATCGACCTGGCGCCGAAGTTCTCCGCTGCCGCGACCGTGACGCTGGCCGACCTGCAGGCCGTGGACATCGACCGCGACAACCTGATCGGCCTGGATCTGCCGCTGGCCGTCCGCACCGCGCTGGATGCCCTGCTGGCTGCGCTGGACTCCCGCACCGCTGCCGTGGCCGCCGCAACGGCCGCAGACACCGGCGTGACCGCTGCCCAGGTCGGCAAGACGGATGCTGAGGCCGCCCTGGCTGCTGGCGTCGCTGCGATCGGTTTGGATCTGACCAATGCGCAAGCTGTGGTCGATTCGGCCCAGACCGCGCTGACCGATGCGACCGACTTCCTGGCGCTCGCCCAGGACGGCTACGTGTCGGCCGAAGCTGCTGTGCTGCTCGCTGGCAACGTGGTGATCCTGTCGGCCAATGCGGCGGACAAGCAGGCCGCCCTGGATGACGCCGTCAGCAGCGGTGCCGATCAGGCCACGCTGGACAGCTTGCAGGCCGAACTGGACGCTGCCCTCCTGGCGCTCGCCGCTGGCAACGCTGCGCTGGCCGATGCGAACAACGGCAAGACGGTCGCCGAGGCTGCCGTGGCTTCGGCGCAAGCCGATGTCGATGCCGCCACGCTGTCCAAGGCTGCCGCCGATGCCGCACTCGCTGCTGTCTCGGCTCCGCTGGCCGCGCTGCAACTGGCTGTGGATGACGCCACCGCCGACCTGTCGGCGGCCAACGGCCTGAAGGTCGAGAAGGATGAAGCCGTCGCTGCAGCCACCACGAACGCCCAGGCCCGCCTGGTGACGTTCAACGCGCTGAAGATCGAGAACGGCATCACCGCCGACTACGGCCTGCCGAACTACACCGTCTGACCGGTGGCCGGCCGCGTGCCGGTGAAGTGACAAGGGGGCGGCTTCGGCCGCCCCTTTCAAGATCAGGCAGACAGAACGAATCAGGGGGCCGCGCATGGATGCCGCAGCAGAAGACCGCACGACACGACTGGCCCGGCTCAAGCTGGTGGGCGAAATGCTCAGGCTCAAGGCGTCGATCGTCGCCATGCCGGACACGGACAAGCTCGGGCGACTGCGGGCGGTGCGGCGGGTGCTGGAGATCCGGCGCGAGCTGGGGGCGGGCGA
>JBEEMX010000544.1:0-2579 GCA_041192465.1 Pseudomonadota bacterium
CGAGGGCCGGGTCGGTGCCGCGCCGGGCGTAGCGTTCGGTGACGCGGTCGGGTTCGGCCATCGCCATGGGGTTCAGCTTCCGCAGGCGGCCAGGAAGCGCCGCGCCAGCACCGGGTAGGTGTGGTGCGCCTGCACGAACGCCTGACCGCGCTCGCCCATCGCGTGGCGTTCGGTCGGCGTCAGGGCCGCCATGCGCTTCAGGCCGTCCGCCACGGCGTCGGCGGACTCGGGCGCCACCGTCAGCCCGCAGCCCGCTTCCGCCACCGGATCGTTGCCCGCCTCGACCGAATGCAGCACCGCGCAGCCGGCCATCATGTAGTCCATCAGCTTGTTCGGCGCGATGCCGAAGCGGTAGATCGGCACCCGCTGCCAGCCGATGTACGCCAGGTCGATCTCGGCGAGGAAGGACGGGATCTGCGCTTTGGGGATGGGCGGCAGCATCTGCACGTTCGCCAGCCCCTCGGCGCACACCCGCTCGGCCAGCCGGTCGCGCTCGTGGCCGCCGCCGACCATGACGACGGCGATCGGTGCGCCCTGCGCCTGCAACTGGCGCATGGCGTCGAGCAGCGTGTCCAGCGCGTTCGGCAGGCCCATCGATCCCGCATAGCCGACGACGGTGGCGCCGCGTGCCCGAGCCTGCGCGACCGCGGCGGCCACGTCAGCGCGCAACGGCGGCAGCTCGCCCGTCCACTCGTCCAGCGTGATGCCGTTGGGGACGATGTGCAGCTTCTTCAGGTCCAGCCCGCGGCTCGCCATGTGCGCATGGACCTTGGGCAGCATCGACACCACCACGTCCGCGTCGCGGTAGGCGTCGTCCTCGGCCTTCTGGCAGAGCACGATGAACGGATGTCGCCGCGACATGCCCGACAGCTCGATCGGCGACAGCGGCCACAGGTCATGCACCTCGAACACCAGCTTCGCCCGCGCCATCCGCGCCAGCCGCCGGGCGACCCAGATGTCCATCGGGTAGGTGCTCGACGCGATCACGACATCGGGGCGGAACTGTGTGGCGATGCTGCGCGAAGCCTGCCAGACCTGGCGGAGAAAGGCCCAGATGTTCTTCACCCGCCCCAGCCCGTTGCCCTGGTACGCCGGGCCGGGGAACCAGAGGTAGTCGATGCCGTCGATGTCCTGGCGGGTCGGGGCGTTGATCGGGTGGTCGCGGTGGACCGGGGCCGTGGCGCGCACATGCGAGGTGGCGCAGGCGACCATCTGCACCCGGTGGCCCAGGCGGGTCCACTCGCGGGCGAGGTAGTAGGGCCGGTACTCCATGCCCAGCGCGGGCGCGCCGGCGTAGTGGTTCAGGTAAAGGATGTTCATGTCACATGAGTTCGGCCAGCCGGGACATCAGCCCCTCGACCGCCGGCGCGAACTGCCCATGCAGCCGCACCCATTCGTGGTTGTCGCGGCCAATCTGCATCGCCTGCGGCAACAGCGGCGCGAGTTGCTGGGGCAGGTTCATCAGTTCGATCGGCGTATTGGTCAGGATCAGCCCGTTCAGGCCCGAGCGCACCAGCTCGTGGTTGGCCGGCAGGTCCGACAGCAGCGGGATGCAGCCGTAGGCCATCGCCTCCAGCACCGACACCGCCACCGAGTCGCTTGACGGCAGGCTCAGGTACCACTGCGCGCGTTCGTAATGGCGCGCCTGGGTTTCGGCGTCGAGCCGGCCGACGAACTCGATGTGGTTCGCCAGCCCGAGTTCGCCCACGCGGGCCTCCAGTGCCGGGCGCAGCGAGCCGTCGTTGGCGATGGTCAGCCGCGCATCCGGGTAGGCCGACACGATGGACGCGAACGCGGTGATCACCCGGTCGGGCCGGTAGATCGGCTCCAGCCCGCGGTTGGCGAAGAAGGTCCACGGCGCCTTGTGGGCGGGCGGCGGTGGCATCGTCTCCAGCCCGAAGGGGAACACGCGCACCTCGCCCGCGCCGAGCTTGCGCATCTGCGCGGCCATGTGCTCGGAGTCGCTGGTGGTCAGCACGCAGCCCTTGAGCACCTGCGACGTGACCCAGCGGAAATGCGGCCCGCGTTGCGGCGTCACCAGGATGTCGCTGCCCCAGGCCGAGCCGACGATCTGGCCACGCAGCTTCCAGCCCTTCTTGGCGGACAGGGCCAGCGTGCCGTGCGAGGTCAGGTAGTGGGGATGGATCCAGTCGGCATCCACCTCCTGCAGCCAGCGGCCGAGTTCCGGCAGGCGCCGCAGCAGGCCGACGTTGCCACCCGAGTGGTCCATGGTTTCACCCAGCGCGAGGCGGCCCCGTGGCGGCACGAGGTCGTCGAAGCCGGGCAGGAAGCCGCGGCTCGACGCCACCCACAGATCGACCTGCGGCGCCAGCGCCCGGGCCCATTTCAGCAGGTGCGGGCTTTCGCCGTCGCCGATCAGGACGTGGCGCCAGCGGCCGTAGGCGGGCGGATCGGTGGCGGGCGGGAGATCGACGAGGGGGCGATACGGTCGGGTCATGGGCGTCGGCGGTCGCGGTCGTCGGACTCGGGCGCAGCGGCCCAAGCGTCGTGGTTCACCCTGAATGCTGGATATTGTCGAAGCAGTGTCGCATCCCCGTCGCGGCTGTCACCGACCACAC
>JBEEMX010000545.1:0-2823 GCA_041192465.1 Pseudomonadota bacterium
CCGGCCTTGTTTTCCAGGATGAAGGACTTGGCGTATTCACCGGTCTGGATGTCCTTCAGGCACTGGCGCATCGCGTCCTTGGTGGCCGAGGTGACGATCTTCGGACCCGTCACGTACTCGCCGTACTCGGCGTTGTTCGAGATCGAGTAGTTCATGTTCGCGATGCCGCCTTCGTAGATCAGGTCCACGATCAGCTTCAGCTCGTGCAGGCACTCGAAGTACGCCATCTCAGGCGCGTAGCCGGCTTCCACCAGCGTCTCGAAACCGGCCTTGATCAGCTCGACCGCACCACCGCACAGAACAGCCTGCTCGCCGAACAGGTCGGTTTCGGTCTCTTCGCGGAAGTTGGTCTCGATGATGCCGGCCTTGCCGCCGCCGTTGGCGGTGGCGTAGGACAGGGCAAGGTCACGCGCCTTGCCGGTCTTGTCGCCACACGTCGATGTCGCTGCGCGGCACGACCTGGCCGTAGTGGACATTGAAGCCGTGGGCGAAGGCCAGCGAAGCGCCTTCCTTCATGTTCGGGCCGACTTCGGCGTTGTAGACCGTGGCGATCTGCTCGTCGGGCAGCAGGATCATGACGACATCGGCGTCGCGCACGGCGTCGGCGATCTCGGCGACCTTGAGGCCAGCCTTTTCCGCCTTGGACCACGAGGCGCCGCCCTTGCGCAGGCCGACCGTGACCTTGACGCCCGAGTCGTTCAGGTTCTGGGCGTGGGCGTGGCCTTGCGAGCCGTAGCCGATGATGGTGACGTTCTTGCCCTTGATCAGGGAGAGGTCGGCATCCTTGTCGTAATAAACCTTCATGGGAGTTCCGTTCTGAGTCTGTAGCTGTTGTAGCTGTGGGAGCTGTAGCGGGGATCGTTCAAACACGCAGGATGCGCTCACCGCGCCCGATCCCGCTGGTACCGGTGCGCACGGTTTCTAGGATGGCGGTGCGGTCCACCGCCTGGATGAAGGCATCGAGCTTCTCGGAGTCACCCGTCAGCTCGATGGTGTAGCTCTTGTCGGTCACGTCGATGATGCGGCCGCGGAAGATGTCGGCCAGCCGCATCATCTCCTCGCGTTCCTTGCCGACGGCGCGCACCTTGATGAGCATCAGCTCGCGGGCGCTGAAGCTGCCTTCGGTCAGGTCCACCACCTTCACCACCTCGATCAGGCGGTTCAGGTGCTTGGTGATCTGCTCGATGACCTCGTCGGAGCCGCTGGTGACGATGGTCATGCGCGACAGCGAGGCGTCTTCCGTCGGGGCGACCGTCAGGCTCTCGATGTTGTAGCCACGGGCCGAGAACAGGCCGACCACACGCGAGAGCGCGCCGGCTTCGTTCTCCAGCAGGAGGGCAATGATGTGTTTCATGTCGTTCTCCTGGGCGGGGTCACAGGTCTTCGGAGCCGAGCAGCATCTCGGTGATGCCTTGGCCGGCCTTGACCATCGGCCAGACGTTTTCCGTCCGGTCGGTGCGCACGTCGAGGAACACGGTGCGGTCCTTCAGGCGGATCAGCTCCTTCAGGGCCGGTTCGACCTCGGAGGGCTTCTCGATCTTGATGCCGACGTGGCCATAAGCCTCCGCCAGCTTCACGAAGTCCGGCAGCGCGTCCATGTAGCTGTGCGAGTAGCGGCCCTGGTAGTCCAGCTCCTGCCACTGGCGCACCATGCCCAGGTAGCGGTTGTTCAGCGAGATGACCTTGACCGCCGTGCCGTACTGCTGGCAGGTGGACAGCTCCTGGATGCACATCTGGATCGAGCCTTCGCCGGTGATGCAGAACACGTCCGACTCGGGCTTGGCCAGCTTGATGCCCATCGCGTAGGGCAGGCCCACGCCCATCGTGCCCAGGCCGCCCGAGTTGATCCAGCGGCGCGGCTCGTCAAAGCCGAAGTACTGCGCCGCCCACATCTGGTGCTGGCCCACGTCGGACGTGATGTAGGTGTCACGGCCGCGGGTCAGGTTCCACAGCGTCTCGACGACGTACTGCGGCTTGATGACCTCGTCGGAGTTCTTGTACTTCAGGCACTCGCGACCACGCCATTCGTTGATCTGCGCCCACCAGGCGTTCATCGCGGCCGGCTCGGCGCGCTGCTGGTGCTCGCGGATCTGGGTGATGAGTTCCTGCAGCACGTCCTTCACGTCGCCGACGATGGGGATGTCCACCTTGACGCGCTTGGAGATCGACGACGGGTCGATGTCGATGTGGATGATCTTGCGCTCGACCGAGGCGAAGTGCTTCGGGTTGCCGATCACGCGGTCATCGAAACGCGCGCCCACCGCCAGCAGGACGTCGCAGTTCTGCATCGTCATGTTGGCTTCGTAGGTGCCGTGCATCCCCAGCATGCCGAGGAAGCGCGGGTCGGTGGACGGCGTCGCCCCCAGGCCCATCAGCGTGTTCGTGACCGGGTAGCCCAGCAGATCGACCAGCTCGCGCAATTCCGCCGAGGCGTTGCCCAGGATCACGCCGCCGCCGGTGTAGATGTAGGGGCGCTTGGCCGACAGCAGCAGCGCAACAGCCTTGCGGATCTGCCCGCCATGGCCCTTGCGCACCGGGTTGTACGAACGCATCTCGACGGTGTCCGGATACTGGAACGTGGTCGTCTTCAGCGACACGTCCTTCGGGATATCCACGACCACGGGACCGGGGCGGCCGGTGCGGGCGATGTGGAATGCCTTCTTGAGCGTCATGGCCAGGTCGCGCACGTCCTTGACCAGGAAGTTGTGCTTGACGATCGGGCGCGTGATGCCGACGGTGTCGCACTCCTGGAAGGCGTCGAGGCCGATTGCGGCCGTCGGCACCTGGCCGGTGATCACGACCATCGGGATCGAGTCCATGTAG
>JBEEMX010000546.1:0-2570 GCA_041192465.1 Pseudomonadota bacterium
CGCAGCATCACGGCGTCCAGGATCACGCCGCCGACGTTCTCGAAATAGCCGTCGATGCCCTTCGGACACGCCGCCTTGAGTGCGCCGGAGAGGGATTTGAGGTCCGGGAACTGGCGGTAGTCGATGCAGGCGTCGAAGCCGAGTTCGTCCGTGACGTAGGCGCACTTGTCCGGGCCGCCCGCGAGGCCGACAACGCGGCAGCCACGCGCCTTGGCGAGCTGGCCGACGACGGAGCCGACCGCGCCGCTGGCCGCGCTGACCACCACGGTTTCACCCGGCTTCGGGTCGATGATCTTCACCAGCCCGTACCAGCCGGTGACACCGGGCATCCCGACCGCGCCGAGGTAGGCCGACAGCGGGATGTGGCGCGTGTCCACCTTCTGCAGCACGCCGCGCTGGGTCGCATCCACCACGGCGTATTCCTGCCAGCCGCCCATGCCGACGACCGCATCCCCGGCCTTGAAATGCTCGTTGCGCGACTCGACCACCTCGCCCACCGTGCCGCCGATCATCACGGCGTCGAGCGGCTGCGGCTGGGCGTAGCTGCGGCCGTCGTTCATCCGGCCGCGCATGTATGGGTCGAGGCTCAGGAAGTGGTGGCGCACCAGCACCTGACCGTCCGCCAGCGCGGGGACGGGGGTTTCGACGAGGCGGAAGTTGTCGGGGGTCGGCTCGCCTTGGGGGCGGGAGGCGAGGAGGATCTGGTGGTTGGTCAGGGACATGGTGGATTCTTTCGTCAATGCAGGGTGAGCGGGGATAATCCCCGCATCACTGGAGAAATTGAATGGGACACGCCGCACGACAGCCCGCCATGACCGCCGCCGAGTTTCTCGCCTGGGAAGCGGATCAGGTCGAACGGCATGAGTTCGTCAGCGGCGAAGTGTTCGCGATGGCCGGTGCTGGTGCGGGGCACGGCATGGTGGCGGGCAATCTCTATATCGCCTTGCGCCAGCACCTGCGTGGCACGCCTTGCCGAACGTTCATGACCGACATGAAGCTCCATGCGGAGACCTCGGGCAGCTACTTCTACCCGGACGTGTTCGTGACGTGCAGCGCAGGCGACCGAGCCAACCAGATGGTCATGCGCGAGCCGACACTGGTGATCGAAGTCCTCTCGCCCGGAACCGCTGCATATGACCGGGGCGCCAAGTTCGCGCACTACCGCCAGATCGCATCGTTGCAGGAAATCGCGCTGATCGACCTGTCCGGCCGGAGCTGCGACGTGTACCGCCGGCAAGGGGATGGTTTGTGGCTGCTGCATCCGTTCGAATCGGGTCAAGGGGTGGCGTTCGCCAGTGTGGATCTGCGCATCAGCGCGAACGATCTGTTTGCGGAGGTGGATGTGGGCGATCCTCCCGCCGCTGCAGCGACTTGATCTCCCGCCCGGCAGCGGGCAGCCGCTTCACATACTTGAACGTCCCTGTCGCATGGGCACAAAGCTGCCCGTCCGCGCCGTAGACATGCCCTTCGGTGAACGCCATCGTCGCCGAGCGGTGCAGCAGCTTGCCGACCGCCCGCAAGCGCCCTTCGCCGGGGCGGAAAAACGAGGTCTTCATCTCGATCGTCACCACGCCGCTTTCGGCCTGAACGCTGCGGGCCGCGTGCGCCATCGCGACATCGAGCAGCGTCATCGACAGCCCGCCATGCGCGACGAGGAAGGAGTTCAGCAGCTCGGGTTTCAGCTCGACGTGGATCTCCGCCTCGCCGCCGTCGAAGCGGATCAGCTCGAAGCCCAAGTGTTCGACGAAGGGAATGGTGACGGGAAATTGCATGGGTGGGGAGCGATCACAGGTCAGCCGCCGTGGACGGCACTGACGCCACCGTCCACCGCCAGGATCTGCCCGGTGATGTGCTTGCCCGCCGCGCTGGCGAAGAGCACGGCGGCGCCCTTGAGGTCGTCATCATCGCCCAGCCGGTTCAGCGGGGCCTTGGCGGCAAGCCGGTCCTCGCCGAAATGGGCGAGCACGCCGCGCGTCATCTTGCTCGGGAAGAAGCCCGGCGCGAGCGCGTTGACCGTGATCCCGTGGCGGCCCCACTCGCCGGCCAGCGCACGGGTGAAATTGACCACCGCGCCCTTGCTGGTGTTGTAGGCGATCGTTGTCATGATCCCGCTGTTGCCGGACAGACCGGCGATCGACGCCACGTTGATGACCCGCCCCGAGCCGCGCGGGATCATGCAGCGTTTTCCCACCGCCTGGCTGATCAGGAACACGGCGCGCACGTTCAGGTCCATCACCTTGTCCCATGCCTCGACCGGGTGATCCTCGGCCGGAGCGCCCCAGGTGGCGCCCGCGTTGTTGACGAGGATGTCGATGTCACCGAGGCGCTCGACCGTTTCGTCCACGATCTTCGCCACACCTGGAAGACCAACGCTCGCCGGAGCAAGATGGACCCAGAGATCCGGGAAAGTATTATGGGCCATAGCCTGCGAGATAAGAGTGTAACGGAGCGATACGGCAGCCTGAGCGACGAGGAATACGTGGAGGCTATTGACGGGATGACTTTTGAGCATGGAGAGACTCAAATTTGGGTGGCCAAGAAAAGTGTTAGCATTCTGTTAGCACAGCCCC
>JBEEMX010000547.1:0-2557 GCA_041192465.1 Pseudomonadota bacterium
CAAAGGGAGCATCTCCATGGCGATTGAGTTTGAAGGCCGCGTGGCCATCGTGACGGGGGCCGGCGGCGGCCTGGGGCGCCTGCATGCGCTGGCGCTGGCGGCGCGCGGCGCCAAGGTGCTGGTCAATGATCTGGGCGGCGCGGTCGATGGCAGCGGCGGTTCGGCCACGGCGGCCCAGGCCGTGGTGGACGAGATCCGCGCGGCAGGCGGCCAGGCGCTGGCCAACGGCGCATCGGTCACCGATTTCGAGGCCGTGCAGGCCATGGTGCAGCAGGCCGTCGATGCCTGGGGCCGCGTGGACATCCTGGTCAACAACGCCGGCATCCTGCGCGACAAGAGTCTGGCCAAGCTGGAAGAGGCCGACTGGGACCGCGTGCTGCAGGTCAACCTCAAGAGCCTGTTCTGCACCACCAAGCCCGTGTTCGCCTGGATGAAGGACAACGGCGGTGGCGTGATCGTCAACACCAGCTCGACCTCCGGCCTGATCGGCAACTTCGGGCAGACGAACTACGCGGCCTCGAAGGCTGGCGTGTGGGGCTTCACGAACGTCCTGGCGCTGGAAGGCGCCAAGTTCGGCATCCGCGCCTGGACCCTCGCGCCGACCGCTACCTCGGCCCTGACCGCACCGCTGATGACCGAGGAAATGCAGCAGCAACTCGCGCCCGAGCACGTGGCGCATGCCGCGCTGTACATGGTCAGCGAACTCTCGGGCAAGCGCACCGGGCACACGCTGTTCGTGTCGGGCCACAGCATCCGCGAACTCAAGCTCGTGAGCGCCGAAGGCATTCCGGGTCCGGCCTACCAGAAGGGCGTCGTGACGGCGCAGGCCATCGCCGCTGCGGAGGACAAGATCTTCCGCCCCGAGCCGACGCTGACGATCATGGACTTCGCCAGGTAAGCCTGCCCAGGACACCGATCCGGCCCAACCCAGGAAACACACGATGAGCAACATGGTCAAGATCGCCGGCGTCGGCATGGTGAAGTTCACCAAGCCGGGCAAGAGCGAGATGTACGACGTGATGGGCGCCCAGGCCGCACGCGCGGCGCTGGAAGACGCCGGCATCGACTACGCCGAGGTCCAGCAGGCCTACACCGGCTTCACCAGCGGCGACACCTGCTCGGGCCAGACGGCGCTGTATGGCGTCGGGCAGACCGGCATCCCGGTGGTCAATGTCAACAACGCCTGCGCCACCGGCTCCACCGCGCTCTTTCTGGCGCGCCAGGCCGTGGCGAGCGGCCAGGTCGATGTGGCCTTGGCGCTGGGCTTCGAGCAGATGGTGCCCGGTGCCCTGACCGCCGACAGCACGCGCACGCCGATCACCGTGCGGCTGGATGCGGCGATGGCCTCCATCTGCGGCATCGACACGCGCGTGCCCGTGGGCTTCCAGTACTTCGGCCAGGCCGGCGCGGAGTACCTGAAGAAGTACGACCAGACCGCCGAACTCTTCGGCAAGGTGTCGGTGAAGGCGCGCCGCCACGCCGGGCGCAATCCCTACGCCTTGTTCACCACACCGCTGACACTCGACGAGGTGATGAACGCGCCGCACATCTTCGGCCCGCTGACCCGCCTGATGTGCTGCCCGCCGACCTGTGGCGCCGCTGCCGTGGTGGTCGTGTCGGAGGACTACGCCCGCCGCAAGGGCCTGAAGACCGACGTGACGCTGGCCGGCATCGCGCTCGTCACCGACCAGCGCGACAGCTTCGAGTCGGGCAGCATGGTCAACGTCGTCGGCGCTGGTCAGACGCGTCGGGCCGCGCAGCAAGCCTACGCGCAAGCCGGCATCACCGCCGCCGACATCGACGTGGTCGAACTGCACGACTGCTACGCCAGCAATGAAGTCATCAGCTACGAGGCGCTGGGCCTGTGTCCGGAGGGCGGTGCGGCCAAGTTCATCGCGGACGGCGACAACACCTATGGCGGCCGCGTGGTGACCAACCCCTCGGGCGGCCTGCTGTCCAAGGGACACCCGCTGGGCGCCACCGGCCTGGCGCAGATCACCGAACTCACCTGGCACCTGCGGGGCACGGCGGGTGACCGACAAGTCCCCGGCGCCAAAGTGGCCGTGCAGCACAACGTCGGACTGGGTGGCGCCTGCGTCGTCTCGGTCCTCACGCGCTGAGCCCCGGCACATCCCCTCACGTACATCGCTCACCTTCAGGAGACGAGACCATGGTCAAGCCTGACTACCCCATCTACGACGCGGACCAGCACTACTACGAGCCGCCCGACGCCTTCCTGCGCTACCTGCCGAAGGAGTTCCGCCGTGACTTCCAGTACGTGCAGGTCAACGGTCGCACCAAGCTGGCGGTGGCCGGCGTCATCACCGACTACATCCCCAACCCGACCTTCGAAGTCGTGGCTGAAGTCGGCTCGCACGAGGGCTGGTACCGTGGTGACAACCCGAAGGGGCTGTCCCTGCGCGAGTACGGCGGCGCCCCTGTGCCGACGCGGGCCGCCTTCCACAACGGTGCAGCGCACCTGAAGATGCTGGACGAGGAAGGGATTCACGCGTCGATCCTCCTGCCCACGCTGGCCTCGGTGATCGAGGAGCGGCTC
>JBEEMX010000548.1:0-2553 GCA_041192465.1 Pseudomonadota bacterium
GCCACGACCTTGCCCGCCATCTCGCGGCTGCCCACGCGCACCACCTCGACCGGCAGCCGCCGGGCCGCGAGCACCTTCAGCACGCGGGGATCCTTGAAGTAACCCTCGACATCCAGCGAAATCACACCGCGCAGCACGACCGCCGCGGCCGCCTCCTGCTGCTCGATCTGCACGGCCTTGTCCTGCTGCTGGCCGCGCAGGGCAAAAAACAAGGCACCGCCAAATGCCGCGGTGACCAGCACGGTGATCGCGGCACGCCTGCCGGAAGAAAGGGCCATCAAGGTGCTCCAGGGTGAGTCGACTGCCAAGGGCGGGAGTCTGCCGCGACAAGATAGCGCCGATCGGTGGAATTCTCTACCGAGGCTGTCCTATAGGCGTTGGAGCCGCAGTTGCGGCAGCGGCACCACCGCGATCCCCGCCTCGGCCAGCCCGGCGCGGACCGCCCGCGCCGTCGCCACCGCATCGGCGCTGTCGCCATGGACGCAGACGCTGTCGATCGCCGTCGGCAGGTGCCGGCCGTTGACACTCACCAGCGCCTGCGCGTCCAGCATGCGCCGCACATGCTGCCAGCAGGCGTCGGCACCGTGGACCACCGCACCGGGCTGCTGGCGCGGCACGAGCTGCCCGTCGTCCTGGTAGGCCCTGTCCGCGAACACCTCCAGCGCCACCCGCAGACCGGTGCGCTCGCCCGCCTTGGCCAGCTCGGAATGGGCAGGGGCCAGCAGGATCAGCGCCCGGTCCACCGCCCGCACTGCACGCGCCACGCCCTCGGCCAGCACCGCGTCCGCACAGGCCATGTTGCTCAGCGCCCCGTGCGGCTTCACATGCGTGACCCGGCCGCCCTCCGCCGCGGCCAGCCCTTGCAGCGCACCGATCTGGTAGACCAGCACCGCCTCCAGCTCCTGCGGCGACAGGTCCATGCGGCGCCGGCCAAAGCCCTGCAGGTCGGGAAACGACGGGTGCGCGCCCAGACTGACCCCGCGCGCCAATGCCGCGCGCACGGTCTGGCGCATCACCAGCGGATCGCCCGCGTGGAAACCGCAGGCAATGTTGGCGCTCGCCACCACGTCGAGCATGGCGGTGTCGTCGCCCATCGACCAGGCACCGAAGCTTTCTCCCAGGTCGGCATTGAGATTGATGGCATTGCGTGGTTGCACGGGGGTTCTCGCAAGTTCAAGGTTCGGCACGCACCAGGCCGCTCACCAGATTCTCGGTGTAGAGCGCCGCTTCATCCAGCCAGCCCTGCGGTGTGCACGGCACCAGCGCGGCGGCCCACGCGGTCCAGTCGGCGTGGGCCGCCAGCAGCGCGCGCCGGGCGGTCGCGGCGTCCACCGCCGCGAAGCGCAGCGTGCTGCCCGGCAGCGCCAGCGCCAGGCGTGGCAGATCCGCCCGGATGACCGTGGCGATCTTCGGGTAGCCGCCCACCGTCTGCCCGTCGGCCAGCAGCACGATGGGCTGTCCGTTGGCCGGCACCTGGACCGCGCCGGGCACGACACCGTCCGAGACGATGTCGGCCGCCGCCGCGCTGCGGTGTGCCAGCGGTGGACCGGCCAGGCGCATGCCCATGCGGTCCTGCTCAGGGGTGACGCGCCAGTCGGTGGCGAGGAATTGCCCCAGCGCCTGCGCCGTGAAATGGTCGTCCTGCGGCCCCCAGCGCACGCGGATCGGGCCGTCCGCCAGCACATACGGCACGCGGGCCATGCGTTCACCGATCTGGCCGTCCGGGCGCCGGTCACACGGCAGCCGGTCACCGGGCTGCAGCATCCGGCCCTCCAGCCCGCCGAGGCGCGTGCGGACATGCGTGGACCGGCTGCCCAGCACCAGCGGCACCTGCACGCCACCACCCAGCGCGATATAGGCGCAGCCACGGGCGGCAGCCCCCAGTTGCAGCCGGTCGCCCTCGGCAAGCGTGGCGCTGTGCCAGGCGGCCATCGGGCGCCACGGCCCCTCGCTGCGCGACACGGTAACACTGGTCTGACCGGTGATCGCCACCTGCACCGGACCGCAGAGCACCCGCAGCCCCAGACCGAGGCCTCGCCATTCCAGACAGGCCGCACCCGCCGGATTGCCCACCAGCACGTTGGCCGCCTCCGCCAGCGGTGGCACCAGGAACCCTGCCTGCGCAAGGCCGCCATGGCGGTGGCCGAAGCGCCCGGTGTCCTGCACGGTGCAGCCCGGCCCACCCGACACGATCTCGATCAGACCGCCGGACACGCAGGGGCCTCTGGATCGAGAAAGTCCTGCCGCGTCAGCGCACCGCGCGCCCAATCGACCGTCAGGTGATCGTGTTCGGTCCGGTCGATCGCCCGCCAGCGCACCGCGTCCCCCGCGGCCAGCCATGCCGGCGCGTCGGACTGCGCCAGATCGAACAGCGGCAGCGGCATGCGTCCCAGCAAACGCCAGCCGCCCGGACTCTCCCACGGATACACGCAGCACATCGCCCCAGCCACCGCCAGCGACTGCGCAGGGACCGACTTGCGCGGCGTCGCCAGCCGTGGCATGGCGAGCGCGGGCGGCAGGCCGCTCAGGTACGGGAATCCGGGCATGAAACCG
>JBEEMX010000549.1:0-2552 GCA_041192465.1 Pseudomonadota bacterium
TGGAGATGGCCTGGGTGCTGCAGCGCGGTTTCAATACCTCGGTGGTCAAACCGATGGAAGGCACGGTCGGCATGCCCAACACCAAGCTGTTGGGCATCGAGCTGTACACCGATTACCTCTATCCGCTGGAAATCGCTGCGGTGCTGCTGCTGGTGGCGATCATTGCTGCCATCGCGCTGACGCTGCGCCGCCGCAAGGATGTGCGCGGGCAGAACCCGTCGGAGCAGGTCAAGGCGAAGAAGGCCGATCGCCTGCGCATCGTGAAGATGGAGCCGGTGCGCGAGTTGGCCTCCGTGCCCGCTGTCGCACCCGCCAGCGACGCCGCCCCGAAAGGAACCGCATGATCTCGCTCGGACACTACTTGACGCTCGGCGCGATCCTGTTCGCGATCTCTGTGGTCGGCATCTTCCTGAACCGCAAGAACCTGATCGTGTTGCTGATGGCCATCGAGCTGATGCTGCTGGCGGTCAATCTGAATTTCGTGGCCTTCTCCCATTACCTGGGTGACATGGCCGGCCAGGTGTTCGTGTTCTTCATCCTGACGGTGGCTGCGGCCGAGTCTGCGATCGGTCTGGCCATTCTGGTCGTGCTGTTCCGCAACCGCGCCACGATCAATGTCGATGAGCTGGACTCGCTGAAGGGCTGACGCCAAGGGGAACAACAGAAAATGTCTCAGCTCTCGCAATCGATGCTGTTGGCCGTGCCGCTCGCGCCCCTCGCGGGTGCCGTGCTGGCAGGCTTCTTCGGCAAGTCCATCGGCCGGACGGGTTCGCACGTGGCCACCATCCTGGGCGTGCTGATCGCCTTCATCCTGTCAGCCATCACGCTCAAGGCCGTCGCCCTCGAAGGCGCGCGCTACAACCAGACCGTCTATGAATGGATGGTGCTGGGTGGCATGAAGATGGAGGTCGGTTTCCTGATCGACGGTCTGACGGCGATGATGATGTGCGTGGTGACCTTCGTGTCGCTGATGGTGCATATCTACACCATCGGCTACATGGAAGAGGATCCGGGCTACCAGCGCTTCTTTTCCTACATCTCGCTGTTCACGTTCTCGATGTTGATGCTCGTCATGAGCAACAACTTCCTGCAACTGTTCTTCGGCTGGGAGGCGGTGGGCCTGGTGTCCTACCTGCTGATCGGTTTCTGGTTCAAGAAGCCGACCGCGGTGTTTGCCAACATGAAGGCGTTCCTGGTCAATCGGGTCGGCGACTTCGGTTTCATCCTGGGCATCGGCCTGATCGCGGCCTACGCGGGCACGCTGAGCTACACCGAGACCTTTGCCAAGGCGGGCGAACTGTCGAAGATCGTCTTCCCGTATGACACCTGGGGTGGCGACTGGATGCTGATCACGGTGATCTGCATCTGCCTGTTCATCGGCGCGATGGGCAAGTCGGCGCAGTTCCCGCTGCACGTCTGGCTGCCCGACTCCATGGAAGGCCCGACCCCGATCTCCGCGCTGATCCACGCAGCGACCATGGTGACGGCCGGCATCTTCATGGTGGCGCGCATGTCCCCGCTGTTCGAGTTGTCGGACACCGCACTGAACTTCATCCTGGTCATCGGTTCGATCACGGCGCTGTTCATGGGTTTTCTGGGCATCATCCAGAACGACATCAAGCGCGTGGTCGCCTACTCGACGCTGTCGCAGCTCGGCTACATGACGATGGCGCTGGGTGCCTCGGCCTACTCGGTCGCCGTGTTCCACCTGATGACGCATGCGTTCTTCAAGGCGTTGCTGTTCCTGGGTGCCGGCTCGGTGATCATCGGCATGCACCATGACCAGGACATCCGCAACATGGGCGGGCTGCGCAAGTACATGCCCCTTACCTGGATCACGTCGCTGCTGGGTTCGCTCGCGCTGATCGGCACGCCGTTCTTCTCGGGCTTCTACTCGAAGGATTCGATCATCGAGGCGCTGCACGCCAGCCACCTGCCGGCTGCACCGTGGGCGTATGCGGCTGCGGTCATCGGTGTCTTCGTGACAGCGTTCTATTCGTTCCGGATGTACTTCCTGGTCTTCCATGGCAAGGAGCATTTCCACCACAAGCCTTTCCCTGGCGAACACGATCACCACGAAGAAGACGGCCACGGCCATGGGCACGACGCCCATGCCCACACGCCGCACGAATCGCCCTGGGTCGTGACCGTGCCGCTGCTGTTGCTGGCGATTCCGTCGGTCGTGATCGGCTACCTCACCATCCAGCCCATGCTGTATGGAGACTTCCTCAAGGACGCGATCTCCGTGAATCTGCACGCGCATCCGGCGATGGAGGAGCTGGCGCATGAATTCCACGGTGCGGCGGCGATGGCGATGCATGCGTTCAGCACGCTGCCCTTCCTGCTGGCTCTGGGTGGCGTCGTGACGGCTTACGTGTTCTACATGCTGGTTCCGGCGGTTCCGGCGTTCTTCGCCCGGGTGCTGGCACCGCTGGTGACGGTGATGGAAAACAAGTACTACATGGACTGGATCAACGAGAACATCCTCGCTGCAGGCGCCCGGATGCTGGGACGCGGCCTGTGGAAGATCGGCGACGTGGCGATCATCGACG
>JBEEMX010000550.1:0-4966 GCA_041192465.1 Pseudomonadota bacterium
GGCAGACGGGATGGCCACGTCCTTCCAGTCGCGGTCGGTGCCCAGGTTGGTGAACCAGACGCTGGGGTCTTGCACCGAGGGCGCCGTGTCCCAGTCGCCGGCTTCCAGCACGAGGATGCTGGCATCGGGACGCGCCACCGCAAGGCGGCCGACCAGCGCCGAGCCTGCGCTGCCGGTGCCCACCACGATGTAGTCGTAGGCGGCTTGCAGGTTCTTGGCGCGTTCGGTCTGGTTGGCGCGGACGGCGTCGAGTTCGTCGGCGAGGGCGTGCAGGCTGCTGCCCGCGAGTCCGGCTGCAGCCGCAGCACGGATGAAACCGCGGCGGCTGATGCGGCCGGCCATCAGGGCGTGTTCAAGTCGGTCCAGGTGGTCCTGCATGGGAGCGTCTCCGTTCGTCTAGGTGGCGAACGGTAGAGGCGCAGGGGGTGCGGCCAGAACTTCGGGAAAACGTGGGGTGGGCGGTGTTCCGTTTGAGAACACCACCGTGCCGTTCAGCCCCTGAGGCGGCGGTAGATCAACCCGCGTGACACCCCGAGCTGCTTGGCGGCGTCTGACACGTTGCCGCCACACGCCTGGAGCGTTGTCCGGATGAGGTCGAGGTCCGATTCGCGCAGGCGCTTGGCCGCACGCGGATCGGCGACAGGTTCCTCCATGGGTTCGGCGGTCGGTTCGGGGACGACCGGCGGCTCCGGCGCTACAGCGGGCAGGCTCACCCCGGCCACCAGTCCGCGCCGCCCGTCTGGCGCCCGCATCTCGGCACGTGCCCACACCTGCAGCCCATTGGGCAAGGCCAGCGGCGCTGCCCCCGCCGCCGGCAAGGCCACCAGTTGTTCCCACGGCAAACCGAACGACGGCTCCAGCCACCGCTCCGCCTGGGCGGCGGGATGGGTGCGTCCCCCGAGCAGGCTGCGGGCGACGCCGTTTTCCCACGCGATCCGCCCACCCACGTCGATCCCGATCAGCCCCACCATCGCCGAGTCGAGCAGGTCATGCGCGACCTGGAAGCGCACCACCAGGTGCTCGGTGGACTGCGCCACGAGCAGGCGGTTCTCGATCGCGCCAGCGTACAGACCGGCCACCGCCGCCGCATCGAAGGCAAACGGGATGCGCTCGCTGGAAAGGTCGAGCACCCCGGCCAACTGCCCCCGGATGTCGCGGATCGGTGCGGCGGCGCAGTGCATCTCCTTCACGCTGTCGAAGAAGTGCTCGCCGCCTTGGACGCACACAGGCTTGCCGGTGCGGGCGACCACGCCAGGAGCGGTGGTGCCAACCGCATCTTCGGAGAGATTGACGCCCAGCCGCGTGGCCACCGGCATCAGCTCCTCGTGGGCACGGCCCACGCAGGTCGAGCCGATCAGCACGCCCGTGGCGTCGGTCAGCATCGCCGTGCAGTTCGACGTGCTGAGCATCGCCTCCAGCCGCGGCACTTCGTCCAGCCATGCCTGGCGCAAGGGGCGGTTCTTCATCAGCGCCAACTGGGTCCGGCTGGCCGTCACCGGCTGGAAGGTGGCGCGTTCGTTCGGGTTGCCATGCAGCCGCAGGCAGCGCGCCCAGGACTCGAACACCGCTTCGCTGACCACGCCGGTCGGGGCCTGTCCGCCCTCGAAGAACCGTTCGCGTGCCAGCGCGATGCGGTCGGGGCGTGACTGCAGCAGGGACAGGTTCGACAGGTGGTGCATGGCGCCGATCGTCCTGCGTCTGCACGCGCGCGCCTATGGGCTGGGGTGAATGTGGTGCATCACCCGGCGTGATGTGGCTCCGGCGGCGCCAGCTCGGTGGACTGGTCCTCGCCGAACAGCTCGAACACCAGCCCGCGCAACCACTGGTGGATCGGCGAGCGATGCACCTTCGCGTGCCAGAACACGTTGATCGCCACCGCAGGCAGGTCGATCGGGTGCGGCTGGTGCGTCAGCCCGAACGGTTCGGCCAGGCTCTCGGCCAGCCGCTCGGTCACGGTCGCCACCAGGTCCGTGCGCCGCAGGATGTGGCCCACGCTGACGAAGTGCGGCACCGTCAGCCGCACCGTGCGCTCCACCCCGGCGCGCCGGATCAGCTCATCGACCTTGCCGTGTCCCGTGCCGGCCGAGACGATGACCAGGTGCTCGGCGGCATTGAACTCGGCGAGGGACAGCGCCCGCCCGGGCTGGTCCAGCGGGTGGTGCTGGCGAAACAGGCACACGTACCGCTGGCGGAACAGGCAACGCTGGAAGAACCCCGCCTTGAGCTGCGGCAACGGCCCGATCGCCAGGTCCACCTTGCCGGCTTCCATGTCGTCGCGCAGGGTCGTGGCCGTGGTGCGGACCGTGCCGAGCGACACCCCTGGCGCCACCTCGCGCAGCCGCTCCAGCAGCCGCGGCAGGAACACGATCTCGCCGATGTCGGTCATGCCGATCGTCACCGACCGCTGCACGCTGGCGGGATCGAAGCGGCTGTGCTGGTTCAGGCCGCTGTGGATCATGCCGAGCGCATAGCCGATGGTCTCGCCGAGCTGCTCGGCAAACGGGGTCGGCATCATGCCCGCCGGGGTGCGTGTTGCTCACCGCCGGCTGCGTCAGGCCCAGGTTCTCGGCCACCTTGGACACGCGCCGCTCGACCATCAATTGCTGGAACACCACCAACTGGTTGAGGTCGATGTCCGTCAGTTCCATGGAGACTCCATCACGCTCAGTGATACACAACATTCACCTGATTCTATTGGCTGATTCGCACGAAGCAGGAATGATCCGCATACCCCACCGAACCTGCCATGGACATCCTCGTTCAACCGCTCAACCGCGTCATCCGGGTCCAACCCGGCGCCAACCTGCTCCAGGCCTTGCAGGAGGCCCAGGTGCCGATGTCCTACTCCTGCATGGCCGGCCGCTGCGGCACCTGCCGCTGCCGCGTGCTGGAGGGTGAAGTGCTGCACGACGGCGGCCCGCAGCAGCCCCCGCTCGCCGGTGACGCAGGCTACGTGCTCGCTTGCCAGACCTACCTCACCGAGCCTTGCACGATCGAGATTCCGGAACCCGACGAGGTCGTGGTGCATCCGGCGCGCATCGTCAAGGGCACCGTCACCGCCATTGAGGCACTGACACACGACATCCGCCGGCTGGTGATCCGGCCGGCCAAACCCATCGAGTTTTCGCCCGGCCAGTACGTGCAACTGCAGTTCACGCCTAGCCACATCCGTCCGTACTCGATGGCCGGACTGAGCGGCGACGAGGTGTTCGAGTTCCACGTCCGTCTCGTCCCCGATGGGCGCGTGACCGGCTACATCGCCAACGACCTGAAGGTCGGGGACGCCGTGCGGGTCAGCGGGCCGCTGGGATCGGCCTATCTGCGCCGCCAGCACGAAGGCCCGATGCTCTGCGTCGCGGGCGGCACGGGGTTGGCGCCGATCCTGTCGATCCTGCGTGGCGCGGTCGCGCAGGGCATGACCAACCCGATCCACCTGTACTTCGGCGTGCGCTCGCCGCGCGACGTGTACGGCCTGGCCGAACTCGACGCCCTGCAGCGCGAACACCCGGCCCTGAACGTGCAGGTCGTCGTGGCCTCGGGCGGCGACCCCGCCCTCCACCGCTGCGGACTCGTCACCGACGCCATCGAGCAGGACCACGGCGCGCTCGATGGCTGGCGCGCCTACCTGTGCGGCTCGCCGCCGATGGTCGAAGCGGCCACAGTGGTGGCGCGTCGCAAGGGCATCGGAGCCGCGCACATTTATGCCGACGCGTTCTACAACCAAGGCACTTGATTGAGGAGATCCAGCATGAGCGATCCATCGACGACCTCGACGGTCTTTCCCACCGAACTCACCTGGGAAGGCGACGGCACCCACCGCATCCCCTTCCTCGCCTACACCGACGAAGAGATCTACAAGCGCGAGCTGGAACGCTTCTTCTACAAGGCGCACTGGTGCTACGTCGGCCTGGAAGCCGAGGTGCCGAACCCGGGCGACTTCAAGCGCACGGTCATCGGCGAACGCTCGGTGATCATGGCCCGCGACCCAGACGGCACGGTCAGCGTGATCGAGAACGTCTGCGCCCACCGCGGCATGCGCTTCTGCCGCGAGCGCCACGGCAACCGCAAGGAATTCGTCTGTCCCTACCACCAGTGGAGCTACACGCTCAAGGGTGACCTGCAGGGCGTGCCCTTCCGCCGCGGCGTCAAGCAGGACGGCAAGGTGCAGGGCGGGATGCCGGCGGACTTCAAGACCAGCGACCACAACCTGACCAAGCTGAAGGTGGCCGTGCGCGGCGGCGTGGTCTTCGCGTCCTTCGACCACGAAGTCGAGTCGCTGGAGGACTACCTCGGCCCGGCCATCCTGGGCTACTTCGACCGCCTCTTCGACGGCCGCAAGCTCAAGATCCTCGGCTACAACCGCCAGCGCATCCCCGGCAACTGGAAGCTGATGCAGGAGAACATCAAGGATCCGTACCACCCCGGCCTGCTGCACACCTGGTTCGTCACCTTCGGCCTCTGGCGCGCCGACAACAAGTCGCAGTTGCGCATGGACGACCGCCACCGCCACGCCGCGATGATCTCCACCCGCGGCACCGCGGACAAGTCCGCCGACGCTGCGCAGGTGACACAGGTGTCGAGCTTCAAGGCCACCATGCAGCTCCACGACCCGAGCTTCCTCGACATCGTGCCCGAGCCGTGGTGGAACGGCCCGACCGCAGTGATGACGACGATCTTCCCGAGCGTGATCCTGCAGCAGCAGGTCAACAGCGTCTCCACCCGCCACATCCAGCCCGACGGCCACGGCAGCTTCGATTTCGTCTGGACCCACTTCGGCTTCGAGGACGACAGCGAGGAGATGACCGAGCGCCGCCTGCGGCAAGCCAACCTGTTCGGCCCGGCGGGCTTCGTCTCGGCCGACGACGGTGAGGTGATCGAGTTCTCGCAACAGGCGTTCGAGAGCAAGCCCTTCCACCGCACTGTCGCCGAACTCGGCGGACGCACGGTGGAGGACACCGAGCACATG
>JBEEMX010000551.1:0-2538 GCA_041192465.1 Pseudomonadota bacterium
CGCGGGCGTCGAAACCGCCCGCGACCCCCGTAGCGACCGACTGACCGACCGATGGTGCGCGTCACGCCGTTCCGCCAGGGGCCAGCCCGACGCGCCTGCTTGGCTTCACCGCCGCGGCGTGCTGGGTCGAGGCTTGCCCCTTCGCTCCCTCCTTCCCTCTCTCCGGTACCTCGGAGAGCGCGGGCGACAAGTCCTTCCCGGGGAATTTTTCTATCGGTATTGGCCAGAGGCAGTGAAAGCGACCCCGGTTTACCATCCGCACACCCGCTGCCGTGACAGCTTCGCCTTCGAAATCACGCTGTCGGGACGCGGGTAGACACGTCCGCGGACCCCGAAGCCTGTTCAATCTGCTGACCGCCTATGCTGGCGCCGTGGACCGCAGCAGCGCCACATCGACCGCCCTGAACTGTTTGCCCACCTGATGAAAGAGGCCGGCCTGTGAACAACCCGCCCCCGGCCATCCCGGCCCAACCACTCATCGAGACCGCGCAGTTGCTGGCGGCCCTGCAAGCCGCCGTCACCAGCACCCTGGAGCGCAAACGCCGCCTCGGCCACTACGCCGTGGTCTGGCAGGACGGCCGCCCGGTGGCGATCGGCGAGGATCGACCGGAACCCACCCCACCCCCGCCCCCGAAAGGCGCCTCATGCTGATCCGCCCCGCCCGCCCCGATGACCACGCGCAGTGGCTGCCGCTCTGGAAGGGCTACCAGACGTTCTACCGCACCGACCTGCCCGACCACGTCACCGCCCGCACCTGGGCGCGGTTCCACGCGGCGGACGAGCCGATGCACTGCGCGGTGGCCGAGGTCGGCGGTCAACTGGTGGGCATCGTCCACTACATCTTCCACCGCAGTTGCTGGACGACCGGCGACTACTGCTACCTGCAGGATCTCTACGCCTCGCCCGACCACCGCGGCCAGGGGATCGGCCGGGCGCTGATCGAGCATGTCTACGCCGCCGCCGCCGAGGCCGGCGCCTCGCGTGTCCACTGGCTCACCCACGAGACCAACCACGATGCGATGCAGTTGTACGACCGCATCGCCGGCAAGAGCGGCTTCGTGCAATACCGCCACCTGATCGGCTGACGGGCGGATCACCGCGTTCAACGTCAGGGCCGCTCGTGGTCCTCGCGCGGCGCCCGCTCCTGCGCGAACAGCTCCTCCAGTTGCTGGCGACCCTTGCGCGCCATCGACACCAGCGCCTGCTCGTCGCGGTGGTGCGGCCAGAACGCTTCGAGCTGCGCGACCGAATGCGACCGGAAGCGGCTCGCCAGTTCCCCTGCCCGCTCGGGCGTCCAGCCCAGGTGTTCGAGCACGCTGCGCCCGCTCATCAGCGCCGCGTCCAGCGTCTCGCGCTCGATCAGCGTCACCCCCCGGTCGCGCAGGGCGAAGAAGTGCTGGACGTTGCGGGCACGGGCCACGAGCACGAGGTTCGGGAAGTGCGCGCGGGCCAGATCGACCAGCGCGAGGCTCTGCTCCACATTGTCGATCGCCACCACGAGCACCTTGGCCGACGCGGCCCCTGCCATGCGCAGCAGGTCCAGCCGCGTCGCATCGCCGTAGTGGACCCGGAAGCCGAAGCGGCGCAGCGCCTCGACCTGCTCGGCGTCGTGGTCGAGCACTGTCGGCTTCAGCCCGTTGGCGTACAGCAGCCGCCCGACCACCTGCCCGTAGCGGCCGAAGCCGGCGATGATGACCGGTGCCTCCTGCGGCTCGGTCAGCGCGTGGGGAGAGTTATCCACAGCGGCCTGTGCATAACGTGGCAACAGCCAGCGGTCGATCGCCACCAGCAGCAGCGGCGTGACCAGCATCGACAGCGCCACGGTGCCGATGAGCACGGAGGTCTGCGACTCGGTCAGCACGCGCACCGTGGCGCCCTGCTGGAACACGACGAAGGCGAACTCGCCCCCTTGCGCCAGCAGCAGCGTGAACACCGGCCGCTCCGGTCCCGGCACCGCCACCCAGCGTGCCAGCGTCCACAGCACCAATGCCTTGATCGCCAGAAATCCGGCCAGCAACGCCAGCACCATGCCGAGGTGGTCGCGCACGACGTGGAAGTCGATCGACATGCCGACCGCCATGAAGAACAGCCCGAGCAGCAGGCCCTTGAACGGCTCGACATCGGTTTCCAGCTCGCGCCGGTATTCGCTCTCCGCCAGCAGCACGCCGCCGAGGAAGGCCCCGAGCGCCATCGACAGCTCCACCGCCTGCATCAGGCTGGCGAGACCGACCACCAGGCCGAGTGCCGCGGCGGTGAAGATCTCCGGCGAGCCGCTGCGGGCGATCCAGCGCAGCGCGTGGCGCAGCAGCAGCCGGCCGACCACGACGATGCCGACGATGACGGCCAGCGCCCGCAGGGCCTCGGTCCACGGGCTGCCGCTGTCCTGCACCTGAGGCGCCAGCAGCGGGATCAAGGCCAGGATCGGGATGGCGGCCACATCCTGGAACAGCAGGATCGCGAAGCCCGCCTGCCCGCCCGTGGTGCGCAGCAGGTTGCGTTCCTGCATCACCTGCACCGCCACTGCCGTGGACGACAGCG
>JBEEMX010000552.1:0-2537 GCA_041192465.1 Pseudomonadota bacterium
ACCGGTGCCACTGGCACCACAGCCGCGGCGCGGGCTGGCGGTGCGGCAGCGGGGGCCGCCGGGGCGCCGTTGCGACGCAAGGTCAGCTTGATCCCCTCGGCTTCGAGGTGCAGCTCGTCGAAATGAGAACGGTCGAGCAGTTGGATCAGCCGCTGGACATCGTCGTGGGAAAAGCTCATGTTGGTCGGTCTCCGGATGTGGCCGAAGTATTTGCTTCGACCGGATCCGCCGGGTAGCATCGCGCACCAGGTTTTCTCCTGGTGAAACTCACTGCGTCACTACCCAACCGTAACCGACCCATGCGCGACTACAAGGTCAAGACGATCCGGGCCCTGGACCGTGGTCTGGAAGTGCTGACGTATCTGCACCAGGCGCGCGCCGCCAGCCTGCACGACCTGTTCTTGGCAACCAATCTGCCCAAGGCCACGCTCACACGGCTGATCGTGACACTGGAAAAGCGCGGCATGGTCTGGCAGCGCCTGGCCGACGGCGCGTACATGGCGAGCCACACGCTGCAGCCGCGTGCGCCGCAACTCAGCGACGAGAACTATCTGGTCGAGGTGGCGTCACCCGTGATGGAGCGCCTGTGCAGCAAGGTCAACTGGCCCTCCGTGCTGGCCGTCCCGCGGCTTGATTGCATGGAGGTGATCGAGACCAATCGACCGAAATCCTACTTCTCGAACGTCCCCGTCGGGCCGATCGGTTTTCGGATCAACTTGCTGCGTTCAGCAACGGGTCGCGCCTACATCGCCTTCTGCAGCGAAAGCGAGCGCCAGGCCATGCTGCTGCGGCTGGTCGCCAGCAACGAGCCAGGCAACTTCATGGCGCGCAATCCGGAGATGGTCGAGCGCCTGCTCGGCGAGACAAGCCGCTTGGGATATGGACACCGCACGCCCGACTTCGGCGGCCATTTCGACCAGAGCCGGCGCGAGTGGAACGATGACCGGGATTCGATCGCCGTACCGATCTGGGTCGGTGACGAGGTCATCGCGGCGCTCAACCTGACGTGGATGCACAAGGTGGCCACGGTGCCCGAGATGGTCAAGAAGAACCTCACGCACCTCACGGCCGCCGCGCGGGAAATATCGATGCACCTCGGTTCTGTTGCACAACCGCGCCGAGGATGAGGCCCGCAGCGTTTTGGCGTCGATGCCCAGGTCCAGCCACATCGTCAGCCTCTAACGCCTGCTCCAGATCCCCCACCAGATCCTCCACCGCCTCCAGTCCGATGCACAGCCGCACCAGCGTCCCGCGGTACGGCGTCGCCAGCGAGCGCATCGCCTTCGGCTGGTACGGCACCGCCAGACTCACCGGCCCGCCCCACGACCAGCCGATGCGGAACAGCCGCAGCGCATCGACGAAGGCATCGACCTGCGCCGCGCTGTAGGCGGGATCGAATTCGACCGTGACCAGCCCGGCCGCCGCCGAACACAGCCCCGCCCAGTGTTCATGCCCCGGCGAATCGGGCAACGCCGGGTGCAGCACGCGCACGAACTCGGCCCGGCCCTGACACCACGCGGCGATGTGCCGACCCGCCGCATCCTGCGCCGCGTAGCGCAGCGCCAGCGATGGCAGCCCGCGCAGCAGCGCCTCGACATCGTTCGCCCCGACGCCGATCCCAAGCCGGCTGTGGCACCACGCCAGCCGCCGGTACAGCGCATCGTCCCGGCACGCAACCGACCCCATCAGCACGTCCGCCCCACCGGACGGGTACTTGGTCAGCGCATGGACGGTCACGTCCACCGCCAGCCCGTCGCCGAGGTCGAAGGCGTTGAACGCGATCCCGGCGCCCCAGGTGTTGTCGAGCGCGACCACCGCCTGCGGTGCCTGTGCCCGCACGCCACGCACCAGCCCCCGCAGATCCGGAAACTCCAGCGTCACCGAACCCGGCGCCTCCAGCCAGACCAGCTTCGTCTGCGGCATCAGCGCGGCCAGCAGCGAGGCCGGGTCCATCGGGTCGTACAACCGGCACGCGATGCCCCACTGCTTCAGCTCGTGCGTGGCGAAGCTGCGGCTCGGGCCGTAGACGTTGTCGGGCAACAGCACCTCGTCGCCCGCCGAGAGGACGGCCATGTCCACCAGCGTGATCGCCGACAGCCCGCTCGGCGCGAGCAGCACGTGCTCCGCGCCCTCCAGCGTGGCGAGCCGGGCTTCGAGCGTGAAGGTGGTGGGGGTGCCGTGCAGGCCATAGGTGTAGCCGCTCTTGTCATCCCAGCGTCGCTCGCGCAAGGCTGCGACGCTCGGGAAGAACACCGACGACGCCTTGAACACGCCCGGCGGCAGCGCATCGAACTCGGCCGGTGCGGTGTATGGGTGGTGGATCAGGTCCGTCGTCAGCCGGTCAGTCACAGCAGTTCGCCCACCAGGTCATGCCCCGACGTGCCGACGATCCGCACCCGCGCGAAGTCACCGACCTTCATCGTCTTCGATGCCTTGGTCGGCGGCAGGATCTTCACCGTGCCGTCGATTTCGGGCGCATCGGCATACGTGCGCGCCACGCCGCCCTTGCGGCCCATCGACGGCGCGCTGTCCACCAG
>JBEEMX010000553.1:0-2535 GCA_041192465.1 Pseudomonadota bacterium
AACCGGCGCTGGGTTACTACGCCGTGGCGGCGTTCGTGGACGGCCGCGGCGGGAGCAACGTGGCGGTGGCGGCAATGCAGTCTGGGGGGATCTACCTGTCGCGCATGGGTGGCCGGTCGGAGACGTTCACGCGCATCCTCGACCCCGGCGAAGACGTGCGGGTGCTGTCGCCGGAACGTGCGGGCATGCGCAGCTTCCTCTGGGCCGGGATCACCATCGCCGGCAACGAGCAGGGCAAGGGCGCCCTGCGCTGGGAACTGCCGTCGTCGCCGCAGCAGATGCAGTCGCCCGAAGGCTGGCGCGCGATGTCGGCCAACTGGCAGGGGGGCAGTTGCCGCGTGCTGGCCATTGCAGGCGGGATGGTCTACGCGGGCACGCACTTCGCTGGCCTGGCGGTGCTCGATCCGGCGCATGCCGACCAGGGCTGGGCCACCTCGCACCTGCAGTGCGGACTGCCGATGCGAGGGGCCGAGCGCCTGTTTGCTCCGGTGCCTGCGCTGGCGGTGGCCGAACCCGATGGCCCGGTGATGGCCGGCGGCGAGCGCGGCGTGTTCCGCAGCCGGGACCAGGGCGCAGTGTTCGAGAGTGCGTCGCGCCGCGAGTTTCCCGACAAGGTGGCACTGCCCCCGAGCTGGCTGTTCTGCTCGGGTACCCACGAGATCGAAGCGGTGAACGCCGATGACGCCGAACGAGATTGAGACCCTGCTGCCGGAGGTGCTGCGCACCGCGCTGACCGACGACGGGCCGCTGCGTGCGCTGGTGGCCGTGATGTCGCAACTGCATGCGCCGGTCGAATCGCTGCTCGGGCAGATCGACACCGTCTTCCGCCCCGGGGCCACGGACGATGCGTTCGTGCCCCTGCTCGCGCACTGGGCCGGCATGGACCGGCTGCTGGTCCCGCCATTGCCCGAGGACGCGATCTCGACCGGCAACGGCCGTCTGCGCGCGCTGCTGATGCGGGCGGCCTGGCTCTCGCAGTGGCGTGGCACGCGGGCCGGGCTGGTGGCCTTTCTCGAAACGGCCTGCGGCGTGCAGGGTGTCGAGATCGACGAACACGTCATCGGCCCGGACGGCCAACCGATGCCATTTCACCTGCGCGTGCAGGTGCCTGCGTCGATGCTGGCCCACCGGCCGCTGATCGAGCGCATCCTGGAGGCCGAGAAACCGGCCTACGCGACCTGCGAACTTGTCTTCAAGACCCACTCCGAGGAGCCATCCCGATGACACGACTGTTCGACATCACCACCACCCAGGACGCGCTCGAACTCGACCGCCAAGGCCAGGGCAAGGTCGTGTTCACCGTGACCAACGTGACACGGCAGCCCCAGCGTTGCGGCTTGCGGCCCCGGGGACTCGATGCAGGCAAGGCCGCCTGGCTCCGTCTGGCGGGGGAGGCCGAGCGCGATTTCGTGCCCGGCATGGTGCACCAGGTAGAAGTCGGCATCGCGGTTCCTCCCGGTACGCCGCTGGAGAAATTCCGGCTGAGGCTGGATGCCTATTCGGTGGCCAACCCGGATGACGACTTCACGGAAGGCCCGCTGGTCCAGGTGCTTCCACCATCGGTGGCCCCCGTGGCACCCGGCGGTGGCGGGCGCATGCCGTGGTGGGTCTGGCTGGCGATCGCGCTGGTCGTGCTGGCGGTCGGCGGGCTGGTGGCTTATCTGGTGAACCGCAAGGCCCCTCCTGTCGACAGCCCGGTGGCCCCAGCCTCGGCACCCGCTTCAACCCCCACCCCGCCGCCGCCTCCACCTCCACCGCCGCTGGTCGAGTTCGACAACCCGCGGATCGATGTGGGTGGCCGCCAGGTGGGCCTGGACGTGTGCCGCGAATGGGGCGCCAACTGCGGGCAGGCGGCGGCCAACGCCTTCTGCCAACAGCAGGGCCACAGCGCGGCCCACAGCTTCAAGGTGACGCAGGACGCACCACCGACCGCCATCATCAGCACGAAGCAGATTTGCGACGCCCCCGGCTGTGACCGCATCAACTGGATCCAGTGCGGGCCGCGCCTGACCAGACCGATCCACCTGTCGGCCGAGACCTTGATGCAACTGGAGGGGATGCGACGCAGGGGCAAGCACATCTCCTTGCCTGAGTGAGGAGCGGCACGGCATGGGTCGCAACCAGAAACTTGCCTTGGCCTTCGGGGTGCTGCTGCTGCTGGCGCTGGCGGCGTGGATGGCGCTGCGCGGCAGCCCGTCCGGCCGGTGCGGGCCTGACACCCCCCGCTGCGACACCAGCGCGCACCTCCAGCCAGAGGGTTGGATGCGTGCGCTGGGGGGGCTGCTGGAGACCCCCGCCCAGCGAGCGCCAGTGCGCCAGGGGCGGCAACTGCGTGTCGCCGGCAGTGGATTCGCATCCTTCGATGTCGCGCCGGCGGTAGACGGTCAACCCCCGCTGCGCACGCTGCGGCTGCGGCTGGTGGCGGGCGGACCGGCCACCCTGCGGCTGCGCAACCTGGAGCCGCAGGGGCAGGGGATGGCCGAACAGGAACGCGACCAGTCCTTGCCCGATGTGGGCCGCAGCGATCCGCGTGCC
>JBEEMX010000554.1:0-2534 GCA_041192465.1 Pseudomonadota bacterium
AACCGCCCCGTGTGGCTCCCCTCGCACGCCGCCACGTCCTCTGGCGTCCCCGCGACCAGCAGCCGCCCGCCACCCGCCCCGCCCTCCGGCCCCATGTCCAGCAGCCAGTCCGCCGTCTTGATGACATCCAGGTTGTGCTCGATCACCACGATCGTGTTGCCCGCCTCGCAGAGCTGGTGCAGCACCTGCAGCAGCAACTGGATGTCGGCGAAATGCAGCCCGGTGGTCGGCTCGTCGAGGATGTAGAGCGTGCGGCCGGTGTCGCGCTTGGACAGTTCCAGCGCCAGCTTCACCCGCTGTGCCTCGCCACCCGAGAGCGTGGTCGCCGACTGGCCGAGCTTGATGTAGCCCAGGCCCACGTCCAGCAGTGTCTGCAGCTTGCGCGCCAGCGCCGGCACCGCGCTGAAGAAGGCGTGCGCGTCCTCCACCGTCATGCCGAGCACTTCGGTGATGTTCTTGCCCTTGTAGAGGACTTCCAGCGTCTCGCGGTTGTAGCGTTTGCTGTGGCAGGTGTCGCAGGGCACGTAGACGTCCGGCAGGAAATGCATCTCCACCTTCAGCACCCCGTCGCCCTGGCACGCCTCGCAGCGCCCGCCCGCAACGTTGAAGCTGAAGCGCCCCGGGCCGTAGCCACGCTCACGGGCGGCCGGCATCTCGGCGAACAGCTCGCGGATCGGCGTGAACAGGCCGGTGTAGGTGGCGGGGTTGCTGCGCGGGGTGCGGCCGATGGGGCTCTGATCGACGTTGATGACCTTGTCGAAATGCTCCAGACCCTCGATCTCGTCGTGTGCCTCCGGCTCCTGGTGGCTCTGGTAGAGCTTGCGCGACACGGCGGCATAGAGCGTGTCGTTGATCAGCGTGCTCTTGCCCGAGCCGGACACGCCGGTCACGCAGGTGAACAGGCCGACCGGAATCTCGGCCGTGACGCCCTTCAGGTTGTTGCCCCGCGCATTGACGACACGCAGCACCCGCGGATCGGCCTGGTCCTGCAGCCGGCGGCGCTGCGCGGGCAGCTCGATGCGCATCACCTGCGCGAGGTAGCGGCCGGTCGGTGAATCGGGGTTGGCGGCCACCTCGTCGGGCGTGCCCTGCGCCATCACGCGCCCGCCGTGGACGCCGGCGCCCGGCCCCATGTCCACCACATGGTCGGCGGCGCGGATCATGTCCTCGTCGTGCTCGACCACCAGCACGCTGTTGCCCAGGTCACGCAGGTGGCGCAGCGTGCCGATCAGGCGCTCGTTGTCGCGCTGGTGCAGGCCGATCGACGGCTCGTCCAGCACGTACATCACGCCCGACAGCCCCGAGCCGATCTGACTGGCCAGCCGGATGCGCTGCGCCTCGCCGCCGGAGAGCGTGTCGGCGCTGCGGTCCAGGCTCAGGTAGTTCAGGCCCACGTCGTTGAGGAACTTCAGCCGCGCCCGGATCTCGCGCACGACCTTGTCGGCGATCTCGGCCTTGGCGCCCTTGAGGTGCAGCGCCTCGAAGTAGGCGAGGCAGTCGGACAGCGTGGCGTGCTCGACCTCGAAGATCGCCTTCTGCGGCAGGCCGCCCGCGTCCGCCAGGAACACGTTGCGCGCCTCGCGCCGCAGCCGGGCGCCGCCGCATTCCACGCAGGGCTTGTTGGCCTGGTAACGCGCCAGATCCTCGCGCACGGCGGAGGAGTCGGTCTCGCGGTAGCGGCGCTCCAGGTTGGGAATGATTCCCTCGAAGGGATGGGCGCGCTTGACGCTGCGCTTCTTGCCGCCCGCGCCCTCGGCGGCGTAGACGAAGGTGATCTCCTCCTCGCCCGAGCCGTAGAGCAGCACCTGCCGGTGCGCGGGCGCCAGTTCCTCGAACGGCTGGTCGAGGTCGAACTTGTAGTGCGCCGCCACGCTCTCCAAGGTGGAGAAGGTGTAGCCGTTGCGCCGGTCCCAGCCCTTGACCGCGCCGCTGCCCAGGCTCAGCGTCGGAAACGCCACCACCCGCTCCGGGTCGAACACGTTGACATGCCCCAGCCCATCGCAGCTCGGGCAGGCGCCCACCGGCGAGTTGAACGAGAACAGCCGCGGCTCCAGCTCCGACAGCGAGTAGCTGCACACCGGGCACGAGAACTTGCTCGAAAACAGGTGCTCGCGGCCCGTGTCCATCTCCAGCGCCAGCGCGCGGCCTTCGGCGATGCGCAGCGCCGCCTCGAAGCTCTCGGCCAGCCGCTGCTGCGCGTCGGGGCGCACCTTGAGGCGGTCGATCACCACGTCGATGTCGTGCTTCTCGGTCTTCTTCAGCGGCGGCACCTCGGCGGCATCGACGATCTGGCCATCGACCCGGAAGCGCACATAGCCCTGCGCCTGCATGCCCTCGAACAGCTCGACGAACTCGCCCTTGCGGTCGCGCACCACGGGCGCGAGCACCATCAGCTTCGTCTCCTCGGGCAGCGCGAGCGCGGCGTCCACCATCTGGCTGACGCTCTGCGCCTCCAGCGGCAGGCCGTGGTCGGGGCAGAACGGCGTGCCGGCGCGGGCGTAGAGCAGGCGCAGGTAGTCGTGGATCTCGGTGAT
>JBEEMX010000555.1:0-2530 GCA_041192465.1 Pseudomonadota bacterium
ACAGCACCGTGCCGGGGGCCAGCACCAGCGTCAGGATCTGCTCGCGCAGGCGCTCGAAGACCTGGGGGGTGGCCTGGCGGGTGCGGTCGAGGCGGAAGGGTGGGTGGTGTGTTGCCGTGTCAGTCGAGGGCTGCATACAGATTCTCACCAGAGCGCCTGAACGGCCGGATGCTGGCGCAGCTTCTCGTCGGCGCTGACCAGCCGGGCGCCGAGCAGTTCGGCTGTGGCCGCACCAGCGTCAGCCAGTCGCCGATGGGCACAGACAAATCCATCCTGCCGCGTCGCACGGCGGTGGTGATTTCGAGAATGCTGATGGCGCTGAGCACCGCCGGGTTGGTGGCGTTCACTTGAGCCAATGCCAGGCGTGCGGCCGGGCTGAGGCGCTCGGGCTGCGTCAGCCACCACACGAGGACATGCGTGTCGATGACGATCACCGCAGCATGTCCCACTCGTCCTCGCCCAGTACCGGCTCCAGGGGGTTGTCGTAGCGCAGCACGCTGCCGCGCAGCCGCGCACGGGCGTCGAGGATGGCAGGGGTGTCGTCGGCGGCCTGGGTGGGGGCTTCTTCTTCCTCGATCCGGATGGTGACCCGCGCGTGGGCCATTGCCGTGCGGGACAACTGCTCGCGCCACGAGGGCGGCAGGTCCGCGATGGGAACGTGCTCGATCACGATGGCGGTCATGGGATGGCTCCTTCAGGCTGGGGCGGTGGGTGGATTCTCGCGCACTGCTGCCAGTCGGCGCATGTTCAACCCGGATTCGCCTCAGGCATCCTCTGCCTGACGATCCCGGCGTTGTGAGCGAGTTCGTAAGCGCCTTGCTGGTAGTCGTGCCGGCCTACCCACCCCAATAGGTCGGCGGTCATTGCGCCCTGCGCTTCCTCACTGACCTGCCGCGCATGGGCCATCCAGTCCTTCAGCGCCTCATGCGTCCGGATATCAGCGACCTGTGGCATCTTGGTCAGCAACACCTCGACCACCGCCGCCGCCAGCACCGACGCCAGCCGCAGCAGATCCCGCGCCGGCTCGTCGAGTTCGCGCAGGCTCATCGGGGCGACGATGCCATGGGCGCGCAGCGGGCGTCAATCTGCAGGGTGATCTTGCATTGACACACTAATATATCAGTGCTCCACTGCAGCCTATGACTTCCCGCCGCTCCCCCCGCACCCCGGATTCCCTGCGCAGCGCCCGCTGGTTCGCCCCCGACGATTTCCGCTCCTTCGGCCACCGCTCCCGCGTGATGCAGATGGGCTTCGCGCCGATCGACTGGAAGGACAAGCCGGTCATCGCCATCGTCAACACCTGGAGCGACGCGAACCAGTGCCACACGCACTTCAAGCAGCGGGTGGAGGACGTGAAGCGCGGCGTGCTGCAGGCGGGCGGGTTTCCGCTGGAGCTGCCGGCGATTTCGCTGTCGGAGTCGATGGTCAAGCCGACCTCGATGCTCTACCGCAACTTCCTGGCGATGGAAACCGAGGAGCTGCTGCGCTCGCACCCGGTCGATGGCGCGGTGCTGATGGGCGGCTGCGACAAGACGACGCCGGGGCTGGTGATGGGCGCGCTGTCGATGGGCTTGCCGTTTGTCTACCTGCCCGCCGGCCCGATGCTGCGTGGCCACTGGAAGGGCAAGGTGCTCGGCTCCGGCTCCGATGCGTTCAAGTACTGGGACGAACGCCGCGCCGGCCGCCTGTCCGACCAGGCGTGGCAGGAGATGGAGGCCGGTATCGCCCGCAGCCACGGCACCTGCATGACGATGGGCACGGCCGCGACGATGATGGGCATCGCCGAGGCGTGCGGCTTCACGCTGCCGGGTGCGTCGTCGATCCCCGCGGCGGACGTGAACCACATCCGCATGAGCGCCGAATGTGGCCGGCGCATCGTCGAGATGGTGTGGGACGACCTGACGCCGGCGCGGATGCTGACGCGGGCGAGCTTCGAGAACGGCATCGCCTGCGCGATGGCGATGGGCTGCTCGACCAACGCGGTGATCCACCTGATCGCGATGTCGCGCCGCGCCGGCCACCCGGTCACGCTCGACGACTTCGACGCCTTCAGCCGCCGCGTGCCGGTGGTCGCCAACATCCGGCCGAGTGGCGACCGCTACCTGATGGAGGACTTCTACTACGCGGGCGGCCTGCCGGCGATGCTGGAACAGATCCGCCCGCACCTGCGCACCGACGCGCTGACCGTCAACGGCCGCACGCTCGGCGAGAACATCGCGGGCGCCGAGACCTACAACGACGACGTGATCCGCCCGGTCACGAACCCGATCTACGCCGAGGGGGCGCTGGCCATCCTGCGCGGCAACCTCGCGCCGGACGGCGTGGCGATCAAGCCGAGCGCCTGTGCGCCGCACCTGCTGCAGCACACCGGCCGGGCGCTGGTGTTCGACGACTACCCGGCGCTGAAGCAGGCCGTGGACGACCCGGACCTCGACGTGACCGGCGACGACATCCTCGTGCTGCGCAACGCCGGGCCGAAGGGCGCGGGGATGCCGGAGTGGGGGATGCTGCCGATCCCGACCAAGCTGCT
>JBEEMX010000556.1:0-2530 GCA_041192465.1 Pseudomonadota bacterium
GATGCCGGCCGACCCCGTGCGCTTCAGCGGCCCCCAGACCGGCCCGACCACCAGCCGCGACACCGGGCCGGGCCACGGGATGATGCTGATGCTGCTGCCCGACGCGCTGCACGCGATGACCGGACTCGACCCGAGCGCCTGGATCGACCGCACCGTGGCGGCCCACGAGGTGCTGCCGCCGGAGTGGCTGGCGTGGAGCGAGGCGGTGCGGCGGGCGGCGGATGACGAGCGGCGCGTGGCGCTGATCGAGGACTTCCTGGAGACGCGCTGGCAGGCCGTGCGCCCGCCGTCCACTGCGGTGCTAGGAAGCCCGCTGCTGCACGACTGGACGCAGGGGCTGGCGCTGCGGGCGGCCACGTCGGCACCGGGGCGCAGCCTGCGGCAGTTCGAGCGCCGCATCAAACGCTGGACCGGCCAGCCGCTGCGCCAGCTCAAGGGCCTCAGCCGCACCGAGGTGGTGTTCTTCGAGGTGCTCGCCGCGCAGCAGCGCGGAGCGGTCGATTGGGCCGATGTCGCGGTGCTGGGCGGGTTCGCGGACCAGTCGCACCTGTGCCGCGAGACGCGCCGCGTCACCGGCTTCAGCCCGGAGGAGCTGCGCCAGCGGATGCGGGGAGAGGAGAGTTTCTGGGTGTACCGGCTGTGGGGGGCGGTGCTGGATGGGGCGCAGGCAGAACGTCCCGCAGGGCGAAGCGATAGGGGTAGTCGTCCAGCACCAGTTTCGAGTCGGGACTGAACTTCCTGATCTCCCGGAGTCGCACCTTCCTGCGCTCGGCGGTGTTCAGTCCGTACAGTTCGATCGTGACGTTCGCTCGCCGACGGTCCGCCTCGCTAGGCTTCGGTCCATCCGGGTGCCTGGGCGATCAGGCAGGACGGTGCCTCGCCGCGCACCAGCTCATGCAAGGCGCAACTCCTGGCCGGGGATGCGGCTGGTCTGGCGCAATTCCCGCTGCACGATCTGGGCGACTTCCTCGCCGCGTGTGGCAGCGTCGTGGGCCGTGCTCAACAGGTCGGTTCGGTCACTGTCGGTTCGTGTCCTGATGAATTGATCGCGCTGTGCATAGAAGCGGTCGAACGATTTCTCGGCCTCGACATCGAACTCGTCGGCGATGCCAAACACCTCGTCGAGGATCAGCCCGACGCTCTTGCCCGCTGCGGACGGGATGCCCTCGATGACCTGCGGCGCGGGTGTCGTGCCCGGCTCGGGCAGGCGGTAAACCCAGGCGTCCTCTACCGAGCCGACGACAAACGGCGAGTGCGTCGAGACGAAGACCTGTGCGTTCGGCAGCAGTTTCTGGATCGCGGGCAGGATGCGGCGCTGCCATTTGGGATGCAGGTGGATGTCCACCTCGTCGAGCAGCAGGATGATCGGCTGCTCGAACGGATCGCCCGGCTGCGCCCAAGGGATCGCCTCCAGCCGCAAGGCGAGGTCGGCAATCCAACTGATGATGGATTTCAGCCCATCGGGCAGGCCGCTGAACGGGACGCCGGTGCCGTTGATCTTGAGCGTCACCGCCAGCGGCTTGCGTTGCAGGCGGAACTCCACCTCCAGGTCGCAGACATCGCGGATGAGATCGACGATGCGTTGCAAGGCGCGGTCGTAGGTGGCAGCCTCGGCAGCATTGCCCTCGGCTTGCGCCAAAGCAGACTCGGCGCGGTTGTTGGCGATCCACTGCATCAGCAGTTCGGGCCGGACGGTTCGATCGAACGACAGCGCGTGCTCGAACGGGGAGGCGGTGATCTGCTGGATCGCACCGAGCGGCTCCTCGCGCAAGGTGCGCTGACCCGAGTACGCCACCACAGCGAACGGAAACCGCTGGCTGTGCATACCTGTCGAAAACGACTGCACTTCAGCGCGATACCGCTCAGCCCATTCAGCACCGGCACCGATTGGATCACCCGGCGCAGGATGATTTGCCCCATAGGATCCCCAGTGACGCTCAGCAACCCCAAACCAGTAGATGACCTTGCTGTTGTGCGTATCGCGCAGCCGGGTTTGGATCAGTGCGTCAGAGATTGATCGTTCGAAGATCCCCGCAATCGCATACAGCAACGTGCTCTTGCCACACCCGTTCGGCCCCGTGAACAGATGGATCTCGGCCTTGTGCGCATCCGCTTCAGCCGAGGCGATCGGCTTGAAATCGAGCCGCACGTCATCAAAGACGCCGACAGCGTACAAGGCCAAGGCCAAGGCTTCCAGTCGATAGGGCTGTGTCATGGCGGTGATCATTCCCCAAACAGGTCAGCATGGGTGCCGGCACGCACGAAGCTGATGGCGTGGCCATCGAGTTGGTAGATCAGCAGCAGCATCGCCTCCTTGAGTCGCCCCAGGTCGTAGCGGCCAGAGCGCGACAGCCGCTCCCAATCTTTCAGAAACGTGCGGGCATAGTCCGAAGCCCTAGGCAGAGCGGCCCGCTTACTGGCGGCTGTTCTTCACCCGCGCCGCCAGCGCCTCGCCCAACTCCGTCGTCGAAGCCGCCCCGCCCAGGTCCGGCGTGCGCGGCCCGTCCACCAGCACCTGCTCGATCGCCCG
>JBEEMX010000557.1:0-2530 GCA_041192465.1 Pseudomonadota bacterium
TGCCGGCGCGGATCAGGCGCGATTCGCCCGACCAGCGGAACCACTGGTAGAGCAGCCAGGGCGACACCGACAGCCCGGCATCGACCGTGGACTGCGCAACCTGCCGTGCCGACTGACCGGGCTCCACCTCCAGATCGACCGGGGTGGCCGGCCCGTCCATCGGGTGCTGGATCCACCAGTAGCTGCTCGCCAGCACGACAGCGAGCAGCACCAGCACACTGCCCAGCCAGAGCGTGGTGCGGCCCTTCGAGGGACGGTGGCCCGAGGCCATCAGCGCGTGAAGTCACAAGGTTGCATGGTGCTGATGATAATGAGCGGATGGACACCACCACCACCGCCTTCACCGCCTTGACCGCAATTCCTGACCAAACCTCCGAACCCGGCCTCGGCGGCGCCTGCGCTTTGCCGGACTGGGGTGTCATCCGCGCGGTGGGGGCAGACGCTGCGACCTTTCTGCACGGACAGCTCAGCAACGACGTGAGCCAGCTCGGCGCAGCCCAGGCCCGCCTCGGGGCCTACTGCACGCCGCAGGGCCGCATGCTCGCCAGCTTCATCTACGCCCGCCCGGGCGCCGAGGAGTTCTGGCTCGCCTGCAGCCACGATGTGCTGGCCCCGACGCTCAAGCGCCTGTCGATGTTCGTGATGCGCGCCAAGGCGAAGCTCACGGACGCCACCGCCGAGCTGTCGGTCCTGGGTCTCGTCGGTGCGCCCGCCGCAGCCTGGCTGGGCGCGGACGCTCCGGCGCGGGCCTGGGACAAGCTGGACCGGGACGGCGCCATGGTGATCCGCCTGCCCGACAGCGGCCTGGGTGGCGCCACGATCGACCGCTGGCTCTGGATAGGCCCGGTCGCGCAGACCGCTGCGGTGCTCGGCGCCCTGCCCGCCCTGTCGCCCGCGCACTGGCAACGGCTCGAAGTGCGCTCCGGGGTGGTGCCGGTCGTCGCGCAGACCTCGGGGCAGTTCGTGCCGCAGATGCTCAACTACGAACTCGTGGGGGGCGTCGATTTCAAGAAGGGCTGCTATCCGGGGCAGGAGATCGTGGCCCGCAGCCACTACCTGGGCAAGCTCAAGCGGCGTGCATTCCTGCTGGCCGGTGACGCCGCGATGGCACCGGCGCAGGAGGTGTTCTGGAGCGAAGACCCGTGGCAGCCGGCCGGCGCGGTGGCGCGCGCCGCACTGGATGGGCCACAGCATCTGGCGCTGGTGGAACTCAAGATCGCCGTGACCCGCAGCGGCAGCACGCGCAACGCTGGGCCGTCCGGCTGACCACATGGACGATGACACCCGCGGCGCGGAGCTGTACGTCTACTACCGCGTGCCTGCCGCCGCCAGCGCGCAGGTACAAGCGCAAGCCGAGATCCAAGCCGCGCACACCGCGCTGCGGAAATCCTGGCCCGCACTGACCAGCCGCTGCCTCCAGCGCCTGGAAATTCGTGATGAAATGCGCACATGGATGGAGATCCATCATCAGCCGGGGGGACTTGATGCAGCGACCATTGCCAACATCTGTGCGATGTTGTCGCCGTGGCCGAGCGTGCGTGTAGGGCCTCGGCATACCGAAATCTTTGCCACACTGCCCGCCAGCGGTGCCCTCTGATGTGCCTAGCTGCTCTTGCCATTGACCACAGCCGACGCTTTCCGCTCGTGCTCGCCGCCAACCGCGACGAGTTCTTCGAGCGGCCCACGGCGCGGCTGGGCTGGTGGACACGGCCCGGCAGTGACACCGAAATCCTGTCCGGTCGCGATCTGAGTGCGGGTGGAACATGGTTCGGCCTGACCGCTGCCGGCAAGTTCGGCTTGCTGACCAACATCCGTGATCCTTCTCGACAGGATCCGCAAGCGCCTTCACGGGGCCAGATCATTCCTGACTGGCTCACGACCACTGCCAGCCCGGACCGTTTCTGGGTGCGTGCGGCGCTCACCGGCCACAACGGCTTCAACTTGATCGCCGCCGATTTTGCCCACGGCGATTGCTGGTGGCTCAGCAGCGCCCGCGCTTCGCCGGTCCGGCTGGAGAGCGGCGTGTTTGCGCTGTCCAATGGGCTGCTGGATGAGCCTTGGCCCAAGGTGCGGCGGCTGAAGCAACAACTGGGTGATGCGGTGTCGCAGGCCACTGAGCTGACCGACAGCGGCACGCCTGGTGCCGACGCACTGGCCCAGGTGCTGCTCAACGCGCTGACCGACACGACACAGGCCCGTGACGAGGAGCTGCCATCGACCGGTGTCCCGCGGGAACTGGAGCGGGCGCTGTCTCCCGCCTTCATCCGCACACCTGATGGACGCTACGGCACCCGCTGCTCCACGGTGCTGATCACCGAGCGCATCGGCCGGCACCTCGTCACGCAGGTCTACGAACGCAGCTATCCCGCCGGACCCGGGCTCGCGCTGATGCGCCGGGCCACGCTGAAGGACTGGCCGCCGCGCTACCAGACCGAGCCGGTGCTGGTGAACGACCACCGTACACGTGCCTCGCTGGGCAGCGTCACTTCGCCCGTGCTGGACGCCGTGCTGGACGAGCACGACAGCGGGC
>JBEEMX010000558.1:0-2523 GCA_041192465.1 Pseudomonadota bacterium
TCTCTACGAAGCCCAGGCGCGCCGCACGGACGCCGCCGACGAGGACGGCGACTCCGAGCACGACCAGAACCTGCTGGCCCACCAGATCCCGCAGCCGTCCGCCCACGGCAATGCAGTCTCCTGAACCCGACGAGCCGCCCCATGTTCCAGCTTGCACGCCACCCCAACGGCCGCCTCGCCTACACCGGCGAAGACGGCGCCACCCACCACGGCGTCACGCCCGTGCGCGCCTTTCCGGTCACGGCGCCAGAGGCCGGACTGTCCCTCGTCAGCGCCGAAGGCCACGAACTGGTCTGGATCGACCGCATCGACGCCCTGCCCGAGCGCCAGCGCCAGCTCATCGAGGAGGAACTCGGCCACCGCGAGTTCCTGCCCGAGATTCAGCGCGTGGTGTCGGTGTCCACCTTCTCGACGCCCAGCACCTGGACCGTGGAGACCGACCGCGGCCCGACCACGTTGGTACTGAAGGTAGAAGAGGACATCCGCCGCCTGCCCGAGCGTGGTCGGCTGCTGATCACCAGCGGCCACGGCATCGTCTTCACCGTGCGCGACATGGCCGCGCTGGACCGCCATTCGCGCAAGCTGATGGAGCGGTTTCTCTGAGTTGCATCCCGACACCAGCGTGGTCCAATGGGTGACACAACAGGCGCTCCATCACCATGCTCGACGACGAAGACGAAAAGACCGTGATCGACTCCAAGGGTCTGCGCTACAAGAGCAAGTCCGCTGGCTCACCCTTCGGCGGCAAGGGTGCATTTGTCGGCGGGACGATGTCCTGCCTGCTCTGCGGCAAGCACCGACCCCAGGCGATGCTCAAGAGCAAGCAGGTGCTGGGCCGGCCGCAGAAGGTCTGCGCACCCAGTTGCAAGGAGCTGGACGAGATCATGGCGCAGCAGCGTTGACCGGATCCGCGCAGCGACAGGGCCTGCGCTGCATCCAGCGGATCGCCGTTCCGGACATTGCCACCACGGTCACTGCAGTTCGATCCCCGCCTTCTTCACCAGTTTGGCGTACTTGACCATCTCGCTGCGGAAGAACTGCTGCGCGTACTCGGTCGTGCTGATGCTGATGGTGTTGCCCTGCTTGGCCATCGCCTCGGCCACCTCGGGTGCCGCGAACGCGACGACCACTGCATCGTGCAGCCGCTTCACGTCCACCGTCGGCAGCCCCTTCGGCCCGATGAAGCCGAACCAGCCCTCGACCAGATAGCCCGGCATGCCCTGCTCGACCATGGTAGGAATGTCCGGCGCGGCAGCCAGACGCTGCG
Organism: Pseudomonadota bacterium; assembly: GCA_041192465.1. Classification (GTDB taxonomy): domain Bacteria; phylum Pseudomonadota; class Gammaproteobacteria; order Burkholderiales; family Burkholderiaceae_C; genus Sphaerotilus. The sequence goes on from JBEEMX010000558.1 coordinate 1,268, forward strand.
CCGCGCCGGTACCGATCGCACGCAAGGCACCGCTCTTGATGTGCTGCTGCACCGACGGCAGCGCCGCCACGCCGATCTGCACCTGCCCGCCGATCAGATCCGTCAGCATCGGGCCGACGCCCTTGTACGGGATGTGGCGCGCCGTCGCGCCCACCTCGTCCACGAACATCTCGGCCGCGAGGTGCAGGATCGTGCCGTTGCCCGACGAGCCGTAGGTCATGTCACCCGCCTTGGCCTTGAGCAGCGCGGCCAGCTCCCGGGCGTTGTTCGCCGGCACCTTCGGGTTGACCACGACGATCAGCGGAGTCGAGCCAACGATGGCGATGGGCGTGATGTCAGCGATCGGGTCGAAGGGCAGCGACTTGTAGACGCTCGGGTAGATGACGTGGTTGTTCGAGACGAAGCTCAGCGTGAAGCCGTCCGGCGCCGAGCGGACCAGCGTGGTCGTGCCAAGGATGCCGCCGGCGCCAGGCTGGTTCTCGACCATGACCGGGTGCCCGAGTGCCTTGCTCAGCGCGCCCTGCGCGGCGCGGGTGATGGTGTCCACGCCCGACGCGGTGGCCACGGGCAGCACGATGCGGATCGGCTTGTCCGACTGCGCCAGCGCGCGGGTCGCCGCCGCCGTGCCCAGCCCTGCCAGGGTCAGCGCACCGAACTGGCGCAGGGTGTCGCGGCGGGTGGTGTGGATCATGGCTTGTCTCCGGTGTCGTTGTGGTCTTGGGTCGTGGTCAGGCAATCACGGTCTGCGCGCGCAGCGCGTCGATCTGCGCGGCGTCGTAGCCGATGCTCTCCAGCAGCGCGGCCGTGTGCTCGCCGAGCCGGGGCGGGTCGAGCCGCACGCCCAGGCGCTCGCCGTCCATCGTGATCGGGAACAGCGTGGCCTTGACGGTCTGCCCGGCCCGCTCGCCGTCCGGCAGCTTCATGTCGGCCAGCCCGCCAGTGGCCAGCAGGTGCGGGTCATCCAGCAGGTCTTCAGGCCGGCGGATCGGCGCGAACGGCAGACCGACCCGCTCCATGAGCGCCGACAGTTCCGCCGCGCTGCGGTGCGCCAGCCGCTCGCGCAGCGTGGGCATCAGCGTCGGCCGCGCCCGCACGCGCTGGTTGTTCAGCGCCAGCGCGGGATCGGCCTTCAGGTCCGCGAAGCCGAGCGCGTCGCAGAACGTCACCCACTGCGCGTCACTCACCGCCGCCAGGAAGATCTGCTCGCCGTCCTTCACGGTGAACACGTCGTAGATCGCCCAGGGGCTTTCACGGGC
>JBEEMX010000559.1:0-2517 GCA_041192465.1 Pseudomonadota bacterium
GCGTTGGTGCCGGCTTCGGAGCTGAACTTGCTCGCGCCGAACGTTTCGGCGAAGACGTTGAAGACGGGGCTGACCTGGTAGCCGGCCGCGAGGCCGAAGCGAACCTCCGAGCCGAGACGGGTGGGCCCGACGAGCGCCTCTTTTCGGTAGGCGCCACCGAGGTTCAGACCGAGCCCGAAGCGCCCCCACTGGCCGTCGTAGATGCCGCGAGCCCCGAGGGTCGCCGACGAATCGCCGATGTACGTGTCATTGGTGCCGGACGCGGAATCTGCGACGGGCGCGGTGCCGGGGCGTTTCCGCAAGTCCGAGGGCTTGTTGCTGCGCACGCCACGGCATGCCTGGCAGGCGGACCGCACGGGGGTGTGGTGCGACGGCGAATGCCTGTTCCGCACCGAGCGGCAGTGGGCGCGGGCGATGGCGGAGCAGCTCGACGCCTTCGCCGAGCGGATCGCGCACGGGCAGTGGCACGACACCACGCTGTGGGACCAGTTGCCGGCGATGCGCGTCATCGACCAGGCGTACCAGCAGGCCCGGGCGTTCTGACCACGGACCACGACCCCGCCCCTACACTGCGGAGCATGAGCACCGCCGCCCCCGCACTGCCCCGCCGCAAGCTGCCCCTCGGCATCCAGTCCTTCGCCAAGCTGCGGGCGGACAACCACTACTACGTGGACAAGACGGGGCTGGCGATCGACCTGATCGAGTCCGGGTCGTATTTCTTCCTGAGCCGCCCGCGCCGCTTCGGCAAGAGCCTGTTGCTCGACACGTTCAAGGCGCTGTTCGAGGGCCAGCGGGCGCTGTTCGACGGGCTGGCGGCCGAGACGCGCTGGGACTGGACACGCCGGCATCCGGTGATCCGCATCGACTTCGGTGATGGGGTAGTGCAGAGCCGGGCCGAACTTGACCGGTGCATCCTCGACCAGTTGCGCGTCAACCGCGAGGCGCTGGGCATCCCCGTGCTGACGGGCCCGGACGCGGACGACGTGACCGGCCAGTTCGGCGAGCTGATCCGGCGCACGCACGCCCAGCACGGTGCGTCGGTGGTCGTGCTGATCGACGAGTACGACAAGCCCATCCTCGACAACCTCACCGACCGCGAGACCGCCACGGTGATGCGCGACGGGCTGCGCAACCTCTACTCCGTGCTCAAGGGGGCCGATGCGCACCTGAAGTTCGTGTTCCTGACGGGGGTGAGCAAGTTCAGCAAGGTCAGCCTGTTCTCGGGGCTGAACAACCTGACCGACCTCACGCTGGAATCCGCGTACAGCGCCTTGTGCGGCTACACCGACCGGGACGTGGACACGGTGTTTGCGCCGGAGTTGCCGGGCTTGGACCGCGAGGAAATCCGGCGCTGGTACAACGGCTACCACTGGCTGGGCGAGGGGGTCTACAACCCGTTCGATGTGCTGCTGCTGTTTCGCAACCGGGAGTTCAAGCCTTACTGGTTCGAGACCGGCACGCCCACGTTCCTGGTGCGGTTGCTGGCGGAGCGGGGATTTTTCACTCCGAGGCTGAACCGCCTGCAGAGCAGCCTGTCCCTGTTGTCGAGCTTCGATGTCGAGCGGATCGCCCCCGAGGCGCTGCTGTTCCAGACGGGTTACCTGACGATCCACGAGGTTCACCAGCCCTTGCCGGGGAGGTGGCTCTACACCTTGGGTTACCCGAACCGGGAGGTGGAGTCCAGCCTGAACGAGGCGCTGCTGGAGGCTTACGGCGTGCCGGTGCCGGAATCGATCGAGACGCAGAGCCGCCTGACCGAGAGCCTGAAGCGGGGCGATGTGGCGGCGATGGAATCGGTGTTCAGGGCGCTGTTTGCCAGCATTCCGCATGACTGGTATCGCAATAACCCGCTGGCGGCGTTCGAGGGCTATTACGCCAGCGTGTTCTACAGCCACTTTGCCGCGCTGGGGCTGGATATTCGGGTGGAGGACACGACCAACCACGGGCGCATCGACATGACCTTGCTGTTCCAGGCGCAGGTGTTTGTCTTCGAGTTCAAGGTGGTCGAGCACGCGGCCAAGGGTGAGGCGCTGCGGCAGATCAAGGCGCAGGGCTACGCCGAGAAATACCTCGGGCGGGGCGAGCCGGTGCATTTGATCGGCATCGAGTTCAGCAAGGGGGCGCGCAACCTTGTGGGGTTTGAGGTTGAGACGATCTCGGTGCCCCCCTCCCCAACCCTCCCCCCGCTGGGGGGAGGGAGTAATTCAGCAGGTTATTTCAGAATGGGGCATGGATGACGACGACGCACAGCCCCGGATCTGGGTGCCGGAGACGGTCAGCCGGCCGCTGCTGCTGGCGGCGCGGCGGCTTCGGCGGGAGATGACCGAGGCCGAGTGCGTGCTGTGGGAGTGCCTGCGCGCCGGGCGGCTCGGGGGCTGGCGCTTTCGGCGGCAGCATCCAGTGGATCGATTCGTGCTCGATTTTTACTGCCCGGCCGCTCGGCTGGTGGTCGAACTGGATGGCGCTCAGCACCACACCTCTGGCGGTCTGGCCCGTGATGCCGAGCGCGACGACTGG
>JBEEMX010000560.1:0-3599 GCA_041192465.1 Pseudomonadota bacterium
CTGAAAGCTTTTTTTGATATTATATATGAAGAAGCCGTAAAAAATCCTGCCTTCTTTAGTAAAATTGAAGCTGTACTCATCTCTGAAGAAATTAATATATCAAAAGAAAATTCCACAGAAATTAATAAAAAACCGGATTACAACCTAATTTCCATCTTGCATGCAGATGGGGAAGTCGCCCTATATAAATTCCTGGGCAGCAAAACCAATGATGATCTAGTGAAAATGTGTTCAAAAGATAAAATCGCAAAACCCAAAGAAGCAAAACTACTTCAGCGAGAAATTTTAATTCAATTAGTAATTGATACAATAAAAAACAGGCTAAAGCAAGGCGAGTCCTTTATTCGTTAACAAAATCCAGTCTGATGTGGCAATTGACAAAAATAGTCCTTGCTGACACAAACGAGTCGGCACTTTCCGAGGCGAAGCTGGAAGAACTCGCCGACCAGGAGCTATACCAAAAAGTGCTCGCCCGCATGGCAGACAAGCCGAACGCCATCGAGGTCGATCTGGACGACCTCTGAATCTCGCCCACTAACCCGGCAGGTCTGGCTCTGGCTCCGCACCATCGCCAGAGACTGTCGGGACGACCCAGCGGCGGTGCATCCGGGAACGGTTGACGCTAGTACGAAAAAGCGTACCATTCCGGCATTCACGGAGCCCGCCTCATGCACACCCTCACCGCCAGCGAAGCCCGAGCCAACCTCTACCGGCTCATCGACCAGACGGCCCAGTCCCACCAGCCTATCCACATCTCCGGCAAGCGCACAAGCGCCGTGTTGCTCGCCGCCGAAGACTGGCAAGCCATCCAGGAAACGCTCTATCTGCTGTCCGTTCCCGGCATGCGCGAGTCCATCAAGGACGCCATGGCCGAACCCTTGGACTCCAGCGCCACGGAGCTTGACTGGTGAACTGGCAGATTGTCTTTTCCAGGCACGCGCAGAAGTTGACAGCGGCCGGGATGGTAGGATTCCTACTCAGAATTCCTACCGGAGCTAGCATGCACGTCACCGACAAGGGGCAAGTCACCATCCCGAAGCACATCCGCATGGCTGCAGGTGTCGCCCCTGGAAGCGAGGTGTCGTTCAGTCTGGAGGGCAGCAGGATCGTGATCACGCCGGTTGGCACCGGGATCAAGGAAGACCGCCGCGCGAAGCTGCGTGCAGCGGCGGCCCGCGTTCAAAGCAGCCTGAAGCCGGAGTTCCAGCAGCTCGGAGCCGATGAGATCATGGCCTTCCTCCGCGGCGAAGAGGTCGCTCCAACGCCTGCCAACCGTGACCGGCGCTGATCTCGCGCGCTACGATGGCAGTGCCGGGACGCTCGTCGATACCAACATCTGGATCGACTGCATCGACGCCAACAGTCCGCAGCACGGGTGGGCCATCGACCAGCTTCAGAAGCTCAGCGAACGGTCTCCTCTGCATGTCAACCTGATTGTCTATACCGAGCTGCTGGTTCCCGGTCCCGATGTCGATGCCCTGGACGCGCTGCTGGATGTCTATGACACGTTGCGAACCCCTCTTCCATGGGCATGCGCAGCATTGACAGCCGCGGCATTCGCGCTGTACCGCAGCAGAGGGGGGTCGAAGCAGAAGCCAATACCCGACTTCTACATCGGCGCTCACGCCGCAGTCGCGAATCTGAGCGTACTGACCCGCGACCCCGCACCGTACAGAAGCTACTTTCCACGCCTGGTTGTCGTGGCACCGTGAAACTTGAGGAACCTCTTCCATGACCCTCGCCACCTGGCTCTTGTACGTCGCAGCCGTTCTCGTTCTCACCGTCACGCCCGGCCCGAGCGTCCTGATGTGCGTTTCCACTTCAGTCAATCTCGGCGCACGCAAGGCATTGATCGCATCGCTGGGCAGCACGACGGCGATCGTGGGCATCATGGCCCTCTCTGCGCTGGGATTGGGCACGGCGCTGGCCGCGTCTGAAACGCTGTTCTCCGTGCTCAAGTGGCTGGGTGCGGGCTATCTCGCCTACCTTGGCATCACCTCACTCTTGTCGTCCGCCTCGGAGATCGCCGTTTCCGGCAGTGTCGAGTCGTCAACGACCGGGCGCCTTTTCGCTCAGGGCTTCCTGGTCGGCGCGAGCAACCCAAAGGCCCTGCTCTTCTTCGGTGCGCTGTTTCCGCAATTCATCGTTCCGAGTGCCCCGCAGTTTCCTCAATTCCTGGTGCTTGGCGCCACGTTCATTTTCTTCGAGCTGTCGTGGCTGACCCTCTACGCGCTCTCGGCATCCAAAGCCAAGCAGTGGCTCCAGCAGCCGCGCAGAGCCAAGGTGTTCAACCGGTCCACCGGCGTCGTGTTTCTCGTTGCCGCAGGCTTGCTGGCGAGCAGCAAGCGCGCCAGTGCCGCATAGCGCGTGTCATTGACGGCCCGCTCAAATGACAAAACCAATCCTTGCCGACACGATCGAGCCTGCACTGTCCGAGGCAATGCTGGACGACCTCTGATCCACGCACCTCAATCCGGGGCGCCACGCCGAGGACGACGAGCACCGTGCCGCTGAGCTTCCAGCAGCGAATGGCGGGTGATGGTGTCGGCGAGATCGGTGGTCATGGGGCGGACGCTTGCAAGCGGTGTGCCGCCGCATGGTCACACGCCCGCGCCATCGCCACATCCCGCGCCGACACGCCCTGCACGTCGTGGCTGGTCCACGCCACCTCGACGCGGTTGTAGACGTTGGACCACTCGGGGTGGTGGTCGTGCCGCTCGGCCTGCAGCGCAATCTCGGCCATGAAACCAAAAGCCTCGGCGAAGCTGGCAAACCGGAACCGCCGGGTGAGCGCGCTGCGGGTGGCATCGAAGGTCCAAAGCGGGAGATCGGCCAGCGCGAGGCGGAGGGCGTCGGGATCGAGGCGGTCCTGGTGGCGCATGGTCACTCTCCTTGCAGCCGGTACTTGCGGATCTTGTCGTTCAGCGTGGTCTTGGGCACCCGCAGCTCCTTGGCCGTGCGGGCAATGTTGCCCTCTTGCCGACGCAGTTCCGCGGCGATCAGGCTGCGCTCGAAGCTGTCCACCGAGTCGGCCAGCGACAGGCCCTCTTCCGCCTCGCTGCTGGGCTCCGGCGCCGGTCCCGGCCCGAGGATGTCCTTGCGCACCCCCAGCACCAGGCAATCCGCCGCGTTGCGCAGCTCCCGCACGTTGCCGGGCCAGTGGTGGGCCATCAGGCGGTGCATCTGCTCGGTGGTGACCTGCGGCGGCGGGCGGTTGAAGCGGCTGGTGGCGAGCAGCATGAAGTGCTCCAGCAGCACCGGAATGTCCTCGCGGCGCTCGCGCAGCGGCGGCAGCTCGATGGTGACGACGTTGAGCCGGTAGTACAGGTCGGCGCGGAACCCGCCCTGCTGCGAGCGTTGCAGCAGATCGTCCTTGGTCGCCGCCACCACGCGCACATCCACCGGCAGCGGATGGTTCGACCCGAGCCGCTCGATCTCGCGCTCCTGCAGCACACGCAGCAGCTTGATCTGCATGCCCATCGGCATGGTCTCCAGCTCGTCGAGGAACAGGGTGCCGCCGTTGGCGTATTCGATCTTGCCGATGCGCTTTTTCTGCGCGACGGTGAAGGCGCCGACCTCGTGGCCGAACAGCTCGCTGT
>JBEEMX010000561.1:0-2869 GCA_041192465.1 Pseudomonadota bacterium
GCAAGATCGTCTCGATCGAGGAGCGCATCGAGATGTCGCTGCCCGGGGTGCGCCAGATCGAGGTGAATCCGCGGGTCGGTCACACGCACGAGCAGGCGCTGCGGGCGGTGCTGTCGGCGGACGCGGACGTGATCCTGATCGACACCATCCGGGATGCGGCCACCGCGCGGCTGGCGGCCGAGGCGGCGGTGTCCGGGCGGCTGGTGCTGGCGTCGATGCCGGGGCGCACGGCGTCCGAGGCGATCCAGCGCCTGCTGGACATGGGCGTGGAGCCGTGGAACCTGGGCGATGCGCTGCTGGGGGTGCATGCGCAGCGGCTGTTGCGGCGGTTGTGCAGCGCCTGCCGGATGAGCCGCTCGGCCAAGGAGCCGGAAATCGACGAGTGGATCGAGGGCTACTTCCACGGCGCCGCGGTGGAAGCCGCCGAGGCCGAGCGCGAGCAACTGCGCGCGAGCTGGCTGGAACGCTATGGCCGCGATGGCCGCCTGCGCCGCTACCAGAGCGCCGGCTGCGAGCGTTGCCGCGAGTCGGGTTACCGCGGCCGGGTGGCGGTCCATGAGCTGCTGGTGATCAACCGGGAGCTGCGCCGGTTGATCCGGGCAGGGGCACCGGCCTGGAACATCCAGCGCCAAGGGCTGGTGGACGGCATGCGCACGCTGCGGCAGGACGCGGTGGAGAAAATGCTGGCGGGATCAACCAGCCTGGACGAGGTGCGCTCGGTCGCGGATCTCTGACGCCGTCTGCCGGCGACTCAACGCCCGCGCAGGAACAGCGTGTCGAGTTCCTTGATCGTCACTTGGCGCCAGGTCGGGCGGCCGTGGTTGCAGAGGTCGGCGCGCTCGGTGCGCTCCATGTCGCGCAGCAGCGCGTTCATCTCTTCCAGCGTCAGCCGCCGGTTGGCGCGCACGGCACCGTGGCAGGCCATGGTGGACAGGATTTCGTCGTGCGCCCGCTGCACCAGCGCGCTGGCTTCGTGCTCGGACAGCTCACCCAGCACCGACCGCGCCAGCGCCACCGCGTCCGCATCGCGCAGTGCAGCGGGCACGGCGCGCACCGCCAGCACCCCCGGCGACAGTGGCGCCACGTCCAGCCCGAGCTGGGCGAGTGTGGCGGCATGGGCCTCGGCGGCGGCAATTTCGGTGGGCGTGGCGGAGAAGGTGGCGGGGATCAGCAGCGGCTGGCTGTCGATCGTGCGTTCGCCCTGGCCGTCGCCGAGGCGGGCCTTGAGCTGCTCGTAGACGATGCGCTCGTGCGCGGCGTGCATGTCCACGATCACCAGTCCGTGGCGGTTCTCGGCCAGCACGTAGAGGCCACCGAGTTGTGCCAGCGCCCGGCCGAGCGGCCAGTCGTCGGCCGGCGCTGGCGCGGTGTCCACCGCCGGCGCGGTGCTCGGGCTGCGGGGCCAGTCCGGCGGCATCTCGCGGGCGTGCAACGCGGCGGCGTGCTGCAGCACGAGGCTGCCCTGGATCGGCGGTGTCGGGCGCCAGGCGGACATGGAGGTTGGCGCGGTGCCCGACGGTTCGGCAGGAACATCGGCGGGTGCATCGACGGGCGCATCCGCCGTGCGCGACAAGGCCAGCGCCTGCTCCACCGCCCGCCGCACCGCCTGATGCACCTCCCGCGAATCCCGGAACCGCACTTCGATCTTGGTCGGATGCACATTGACATCGACCCGGTCCGGCGCGATGTCGATGCGCAGCACATAGCTCGGCTGGCGCGTCCCGTGCAGCACGTCCTCGTAGGCCGAGCGCACGCCGTGCCCGATCAGCCTGTCGCGCACATGGCGGCCATTGACGTAGGCGTATTGCAGATCGGCCCGCGCCCGCGCCGCCTCGGGCAAACCGACCCGGCCGCGGATCACCAGCGGCCCGACCTGTACCTCGACCGGCCGGCTCGCGGCGATGAAGTCCGCGCCCAGCACGTCGCGCAGCCGCTGCTCGGCCGCCGCGGGGCGGAGCTGCTCGACCAGCCGGCCCTCGTGCCACACCGAAAAACCGACCTCCGGATGCACCAGCGCATGCCGGCGCACGGCTTCGAGGCAGTGGCCCAGCTCGGTGGCGTCGGTCTTGAGGAACTTGCGCCGCGCAGGCGTGGAGAAGAACAGCTCGCGCACCTCGACGGTCGTGCCTGTGGCGCGTGCAGCGGGGGACAGCTCGCCGGTGCGGGCGTCGATGCGCTGGGCGTGGGCGTCGTCGGCGGTGCGGCTGGTGATGGACAGCTCGGCCACCGAGCCGATCGCGGCCAGCGCCTCGCCGCGAAAGCCCATCGTGCCGACCTGCTCCAGCTCGGCGAGCGAGTCGATCTTGCTGGTGGCGTGGCGGCGCAGCGCCAGCGGCAGCTCGTCGGCGGGGATGCCCGCGCCGTCGTCCTCCACCACGATGGCGCGCACGCCGCCAGCCGCCAGCCGCACCGTGATCTGCGTGGCGCCAGCGTCGAGCGCGTTGTCGAGCAACTCGCGCACGACCGAGGCGGGCCGCTCGACCACCTCGCCCGCGGCGATCTGGCTGATCAGCGCGCGGAAAAGGCCCCTGTGCAGATCAGATCAGTGCAGGTAGCGACCGGATGCGGTGAGCTGCACCAGCTCGACGAAGCGCGAGCCGCTGAGTTCCTGTCGGCTGAAGTTCACGGTCATGCCGGCGATGTACCACTGCAGCACCTTGAGCGTGGCGTGCAGCCGGGCACGGCTGGGGTCGCCGTGGCAGCGGCGCAGCGCCTCGATGAGCACCTGCGCGTTGAGCCAGCCCTCCAGACTGGCATAGCCGATCGGCACCTTGGCGGTGCTGGCCAAGTCGCGGTAGTCGGCAATCTGGCGGTCGCTTTCGCTCCAGGGGTAGGGCACGACCTGCGAGATCGCGAGTCCCCGTGCCTG
>JBEEMX010000562.1:0-2705 GCA_041192465.1 Pseudomonadota bacterium
CTGCCCGCCGACACGCTCGCCGCGCTGCACGCCGCCGCCGCCGCCTACGATTTCGATCGCCTGATCCAGCAATCCCGCGCCCTGCACGCCGAGGAAACGCCCCTGTGAGCACAACCCCTTCCCGCATCCTCATCGTCGATGACACGCCCCAGAACATCGACGTGCTTCAGGCCACGCTGATCGAGATCCACGCCGACCTGCTCATCGCCACCAACGGCGCCCGTGCGCTCGACCTGGCCCGGCGGCTGCTGCCCGACCTGATCCTGCTTGACGTGATGATGCCGGGCATGGACGGGTTCGAGGTCTGCGCGCAGCTCAAGGCCGATCCGCGCACGGCGGAGATCCCGGTGATCTTCTGCACCGCGCGGACGGACGACGTGGCGCGTGGCTTCAGTGTCGGCGGCACGGACTACATCACCAAGCCCATCCAGCCCGACGAAGTACGCGCCCGCGTGTGCCACCAACTGGAGCGACGCCGGCTGCTGCGTGATTTGCGCGACCTCAACCAGGCGCTCGAAGACAAGGTCCGCGAACGCACTGCCGACCTGACGCTGGCCAACCAGCAGTTGCGCCACGAGATCAACGAGCGCCGCTACATGCAGGACCGCCTGAGCTACCTCGCCAGCCACGACTTCGTCACCCGGCTGCACAACCGCGGCGCGCTCGACGCCCATGTCACGCAACTGCTGGCCCGGTTGCAGCGGCAGGCCACACCGGCCGGCCCGGCGGTGCTGCTGCTGATCGACATCGACCAGTTCCGCCTCGTCAACGAGAGCTGCGGCTGCATCGCCGGCGACGAGCTGCTGCGCCAGTTCGCCGATCTGCTGGGCGGGTTGCTGCGCCAGGGTGACTTCCTGGCGCGCCTCGGCGGGGACCAGTTCGCGGTCGTCAGCGAAGAGGCCGACCTGGGTGCGGGGCTGGCGCGCCAGTTGCTGGCCGTGCTGCAGGAATGGTCCTTCCAGTGGCAGGACCACCGTTTCACCCTGGCCGCCACCATCGCCATCGTCCCGCTGGACCGCGATCTGGTGTCTTTCGACCAGATGATGCAGATGGCCGACGAGACGGTGTTCCTGGCCAAGCGCAACGGACGCGGACAGGTGCATCCCTACATGCCGACCCGCGCCGGTGAAGCCTCGCAGCGCGAAACCACCAACTGGGCGCTGGTGCTGATGGATGCGCTGCGCCACGGTCGTTTCCGCATCTTCTTCCAGCGGCTGCAGTCGCTCGACCAGGGTGGCCCGCTGCGGGTGGAGGTGCTGGTGCGGCTGTGGGATCCGGCGCGCGGTGAACTCATCGCGCCGGCACAGTTCATCGCGCTGGCCGAGCGTTTCCACCTGATCGGCGAGATCGACCGCTGGATGCTCGGCGAGGTGCTGTCGCTGATCGGCCGGCATCCCGAATTGCAGCAGCAGCTTGGCCAGGTGACGCTGAACCTCTCGGCCGTGTCGCTGCGCGAGCCGGGGCTGGCGCAGCAGGTGCTGGCGTCGATCGCGCAGCACGGCGTGCGCCCGGACCTGCTCTGCTTCGAGATCACCGAGACCCAGGCCATCGGCAACCTCGCCCAGGCGCGCGAGTTCATGCAGACGCTGCACGACGCGGGATGCCGCTTCTCGCTGGACGACTTCGGCTCGGGCTATGCGTCGTTTGCCTACCTGCGCGAACTGCCCTTCGACACGCTCAAGATCGACGGCCTGTTCGTGCGCGACATGCAGACCGAGCCGACGCACCAAGCGATGGTGCGCTCGATGGTGGACATGGCCCGGCTGCTGGACAAGCCGGTCGTGGCGGAGTTCGTCGAAACCGCATCGGTGGCGCAGTTGCTCGCGGAGCTGGGCGTGCAGTGGGGCCAGGGCTACTACTTCCACCAGCCCGAGCCGCTGACCTTTGATGCGCTCCAGCAGCAGGCACGGCTGGCACAGCAGGCGTATCCGGTCGGACTGCACTGACCCCACTGGCGTCGCGCGGCGGCGCCGCCTGGATCGATCGGGTCAACCGCGCCCGACGAAGGGCATCGCCGTGGCCATCACCGTCATCGTCAGCACATTGGCCGACAGCGGCAGGTTCGCCATGTGCAGGACCGCATCCGCCGCGTGCTGCACGTCCATCACCGGCTCGGTGCGCATCTCGCCATCGGCCTGCAGCGTGCCGGCGCGCATCTTGGCCGTCATGTCGGAAGCGGCGTTGCCGATGTCGATCTGCCCGGCCGCGATGTTCCAGCGGCGACCGTCGAGCGACGCCGCCTTGGTCAGGCCGGTGATCGCGTGCTTGGTGGCCGTGTAGCCGATCGCCCACGGGCGCGGCACATGGGCCGAGATCGAGCCGTTGTTGATGATGCGTCCGCCCTGCGGCGACTGCGCCTTCATCAGCCGGAAGGCTTCGCGGGTGCAGAGGAAGGCCCCCGTCAGGTTGGTGTCCACCGACAGGCGCCAGTTCTCCAGCGTCACGTCCTCGACCGACGCGGCGGGGGTGAACAGGCCGGCGTTGTTGAACAGCAGGTCCAGGCGGCCGAAGCGTCGAACAGCGCCACCACCGACGCCTCGTCGGTCACGTCGGTGGCGACGGCCAGCGTGCGGGCGGCGAGGTCATCGTCTGGCTGCGCGGCCTGTGCCTCGGCGATGACGCCGTTCAGACGCTCGACGCGGCGGCCGGACAGCACGACCGACCAGCCGGCGCGCAGCAGGGTCAGTGTGGTCGCGCGGCCGATG
>JBEEMX010000563.1:0-2512 GCA_041192465.1 Pseudomonadota bacterium
CCATCCGCACACCGACGCCGTGCAGCTCGACCACCGCCAGCTCTACATCCTGCCGACGGCATCGGGCCTGCTCTACGGCGTCCTGCTGGCCTGCCTGCTGCTGGCGTCGATCAACTACCAGCTCAACCTCGGCCACCTGCTCACCTTCACGCTCGCCAGCGCGGCGCTGGTCGCACTCCATGCCACGCACGCGACGCTGAGCGGGCTGCACCTGCGCGTGCAGGCCAGCGCACCGGGTTTCGTCGGAGAGACGGTGGACATCGAGATCCTGCTGCAGGACGGCAACCCGGCCACCGGCTGGCGCCACCCCACACACCTAGGCCGCCACGGGCTGGTGGCGCGCTGGCGCGACGAGCACACGGACACACCACTCGCCCCGACACCCGGCTCGGACACGACGCTGCACCTGACCCGGCCCCTGACGCAGCGTGGCCGGCAGACCCTGCCGCCCCTGGAACTCTCCAGCCGCTTCCCGCTCGGGCTGTTCCGGGTCTGGGCCGTGTGGCGGATCGCGCACCAGCCGCTCGCCTGGCCCGCGCCCGAGGTCGATGCGCCGCCGATCCCCCAGAACGACACCACCGATCCGGCCGACGCACCCGCCCACCGGGTCAGTGTCCCGCCCGAACCGGGTGACGACGACGGCGTGCGGCCCTGGCGGCGCGAGGACCGGCCTTCGCAAGTGCTCTGGCGCCGCTCGGCGCAGAGCTTGGCGGCCGGCGGCGGGCTGCTGGTGCGCGAGGTGCCGCCGCCCCGGCAATCCCGTGAGCTGCACCTGGACGGCGACCGGCTGCACGGCCTCGATCCCGAAGCACGCCTGCGCCGCCTGAGCGCCTGGGTGCTGCAAGCGGAGGCACACGGTCTGCGCTACCGCCTGAGCCTCGGCACGCTGCGGATCGACAGCGGCGCTGGCCCCGGCCACCGCCGGCATTGCCTCGATGCGCTCGCCCTGTGGAGCGCAGCATGACCTGGGCGACGCTGCCGCGCGAGTCCCGCGACACCCTGTTCCTGCTGGCAGCACTGGCCTGGACGCTGCTGCCGCAGCTCGTGCAGGTGCCCCTGTGGTGTGCGGCGCTGGCCTATGCCGCACTGGCCGGGCGGGCGTGGCTGGCCTGGCGCGGGGGTGCGCTGCCGTCACGCTGGTTGCTGGTGCTGGCACTGCTGGGGGCCTCGGCGGGGACGCTGGCGACCCACCAGTCCTTGCTCGGATCCTCGGCGGGCGTGACGCTGCTGGTGGTGATGTCGGCGCTCAAGACCCTGGAGCTGCGCACACGCCGCGATGCGACCGTGGTCTTTTTTCTGGGGTTCTTCCTGGTGCTGGCCAACTTCCTGCACTCGCAGGCGCTGGTCACTGCACTGGCCATGGGCATCGCGGTGTGGTTGCTGGTGGCCGCACTGGTGTTGGCCCACCTGCCGGAAAACCGGAACCTGGACATGAAGCAGCCCGCTGGCCGCCCCCCATTGCGGCATGCGTTGGCCCTCTCGGCACGCCTTCTGCTGACTGGCCTGCCGCTGGTGGTCGCGCTGTTCCTGCTCTTCCCGCGGGTCGCGCCCTTGTGGGCCATGCCGGGGCCGGGCACGGGCAAGACCGGCCTGTCGGACCACCTCGCGCTCGGCGACGTGGCAGAGCTGGCCCTGGATGACACGCTGGCCTTGCGGCTGCAGTTCGAGGCGGCCGTGCCCGCACCTTCGCAGCTCTACTTGCGCGGGCCGGTGCTGAGCGAACCGGAAGGCAGCGGCTGGCAGCGCCGACGCCACACCGAACCTGCGCTGGCGGATCCGACCCGGCCACCAACGCCAGCCAGCCCGTCACCCAGCGTGCGCTACGAAATGATGGTGGAGCCGTTGGGTCTGGGCACGCTGCCGATGCTGGAGAACGCCCGGACCCCCCCGACGCTGCCTGATGCGGTGCAGGAACCACCCTGGCGGCGCCACCCGGAAGGTGACTGGTTCACCCAGCAGCCGCTGACCGAACGCACACGTCTCCTCGCCACTGCCGTGCTCGACACGCCCGTGCATGACCCACGGACCACGCCAGGTGCTGCCCTGGTGCTGCCCGACGATCCACGCTGGGCGCCCTACCTCGCGCTGCAGGCCGGCCAGCATCCGCGGACCTTGGCCTGGGCCGACGCACAGCAGGCAGCCTTCAGTGCAGGCGCAGGTGCAGGTGCAGGTGCAGACCCCACCGACAGTGCCCGCCGTGCCCAGTGGCTGCTCGACCACATCCGCCAGCAGCCTTATGTCTACACCCTGGCACCGGGCCTGCTCGGTCCGCATCCGGTCGATGCCTTCTGGCTCGACGGCCGAGCCGGCTTCTGCGAGCACTACGCCAGCGCGGTCACCGTCGTGCTGCGCCGCTGGGGCATCCCGGCCCGCATCGTCACCGGCTACCTCGGCGGCGAGGTCAATCCGCTGAACGGCGTGCTGGAGGTGCGCCAGCGCGATGCCCATGCCTGGGTGGAATACTGGCACGCCCGCCGCGGCTGGGTGCGCCTCGATCCGACCGGGGCCGTGG
>JBEEMX010000564.1:0-2501 GCA_041192465.1 Pseudomonadota bacterium
GCCGCCGACCGAGGCCACGGCGGGGCGGCGTGACATCCCCGTGCGGCTGGAGTCCACGCTCGCCGAGGTCGGCACGCTCGACCTGCGCTGCGTCAGCGCCGCAGATCCGGCGCAGCATTGGCAGCTCGAATTCCAGTTGCGCGCCCATGCCGCCACCACGGTGACTGCGGTGAGCGCCGCGCAGTCCGATGTCCAGCTCGCCCCCCGACTGCCCGAGGCGATCGCGTTGCTCGACCGCGTGTTCGGCGCCAAGACCCAGAAGCTGTCGCCCAAGGACATCAAGGGCCTGCGCGTGCAGCTCGACCACCTGCTCGGCCACCGCGACCGCTGGTCCCGTCCACTGGCGCGCCGGCTGTTCGACGTGCTCTGGCAGCGTGCCCGTGGGCGGCGCCGTTCGGCCGACCATGAACGGCTCTGGCTCAACCTGACCGGCTGGTGCCTGCGCCCCGGCTTCGGCGATCCGCTGGATGGCTGGCGCGTGGAGCAGGTCTGGACGATCTTCGAGGCCGGCGCCGAACACCGCAGCGATCCGCAGGTCGCCGCGCAGTGGTGGACGCTGTGGCGGCGCGTGGCGGGTGGTCTGCCCGAGGCGGCGCAACTGCGGCTGCTCGACGACTTCGGCTACAACCTGCAGGCGGCGGAACACCCCGGCGCACCGCTGCCCCCGAAGCCACCGGGCCTTGTCAAGGGCGGCCACGACGACATGGTGCGCCTCGGCGCTGCGCTGGAGCGCATTCCGCCCGAGCACAAGGCCGAGGTTGGCGATTGGCTGCTGCAGCCCTTCACCCCGGACGGCGCGGCCATCGCCCACGCCACGCCCGAGCGCGACGAGCTGCGCTTGTGGGCGGTCGGCCGGCTCGGTGCGCGCCAGCCCTTCCACGGCAGTGCGCACGGTGTCGTGTCGGGGGAGGTCGCGGCGCGCTGGATCGACACGCTGCTTGCGCTCGACTGGAAACGCCGCCGCATGGCCGCCTTCGCCAGCGCACAACTCGCCCGCATGACCGGCGACCGTGTGCGCGACCTGGACACCGACCGCCGCACGCAGGTGTTGGCGCGGCTGGCCGCCTGTGGCGCGGCGCCGAGCTGGTCGGCGATGGTGCGCGAGGTGGTGCAGCTCGATGCGGCGGACGAGCAGGCGCTGTTCGGGGAGTCGCTGCCGGTGGGGCTGGTGCTGGTCGGATAGTCCTCGCCAAGCTTGAATGGTGATGTTGCTGGCAGTATCATTCACGCATGAACACTGCCGCGAAGCTCCTGCAGGCCATGCGTGTCAATCCGCTCGATTGGACGCTGGCGCAGCTTCAAACCGTGGCGCGCCAACATGGCGTTGACTGGCGCCATGAAGGGTCGAGCCACTGCATCTTCGTGCGTTCTGATGGTCGGACGCTGCCTGTTCCAGCGCGGCGACCCATCAAGCCGATCTACGTCAAGAAGTTCGTCGAACTCGTCGAAGGAGCATGAACATGGGCAAGCGCAGCGACTATCCCTTTGAAGTCCGTCCGCTCACGGCGGAAGAAGGCGGCGGCTTCCTGATCACCTACCCCGACTTTTCGGATTGCCTCGCCGATGGGGAGACCGTCGAGGAGGTGCTCGAAAACGGCAAGGACGCGCTGCAGGCCACGATCGCCGCGCTCAAGGCGAAGGACTTGCCGGTGCCCGCGCCGAACGGCGGGGGTGTTGCGTCGGGCAAGTTCGTAGCCCGCGTGCCCAAGACCGTCCATGCCCGGCTCACGTCGCGGGCCAGAGCGGAAGGTGTGTCGTTGAACACGCTGGTGCTTGGTGAATATTTGTCGCATCCCATGAGAACCGTTCACGTCGACGCCACGAAGATCAAAGATTGGACGTCATTCTTTGACGAGTTTTCCAGTGCCTTTGGGTTCCCTGAATTTTTTGGCTGGAATATGGATGCTTGGATTGACTGTATGACCAATCTGGACGAAGAGTTCAGTTCCGTCTGCGTTCAACCGGGTGAGTTAGTTTGTGTTGCGCTGGATGGAGCCGCTGAATTCAAAGCATGCTGCCCAGATCAGTTTCAAGCGTTCGTCGAGTGCGCCTCGTTTGTCAATTGGCGGCGCCTTGAGATCGGCGAGCCAGCAATTCTTGTGGTGTCATTCAATGTCTAGCCGCGTGCCGTTTCCGGGTATGGCTCTCTCAAGTAAGTCGTCCTAAGTGGTTGATTTTTATAGGAGTGCTGCATGCCAAAGACTGACTTTCGGAACGATTTTCGGGGCTCGGGCCGATTTCTTCGCTAACTCTAACTCTTCCATTGAGAGGACTCCTTTCGGCAGGCTTCGACCGTCTGCAGTCCCCTCTGATGTCAAATTTTAGGCTGCATACACGGAGATAAACATGCAATCAGTGTTCCTTTCATACGCCACAGAAGACCACAGTCTTGCAAGCGAGATCGCGCACGCCCTGAAAGGCAATGGCATAGATGTTTGGTTCGCCCCCATTTCACTTAAACCCGGTGATTCTTTGCTCGGATCAATTGATGCCGGTTTGGC
>JBEEMX010000565.1:0-2501 GCA_041192465.1 Pseudomonadota bacterium
GGATCGCGGCGGGGGCAACTGGCGGGGGAAGGCAACCATGGGTTCACCCTCGCAGTGGTGGTGGGGTGGTCGGCGGCCGTCGGCCGGGTGGCCCCCGCTGCTTGGCCGCGGCCGGGGTCAGCTCGGTGCTCGTGGTGCCGGTCGGGTCGATGGCGGTCACCCACACCGCCGGCACCTTCAGCTTCAACGCGGGCACGGGGCGCTGCGCCACCTGCGGCGGCTCGGGCTTTGAGCACGTGGAGATGCAGTTCCTCAGCGACGTCTACCTGCGCTGCCCGGACTGCGACGGCACGCGCTACCGGGCCGAGTTGCGCGAGGTGAAGATCGAGCGGCTGGGCAAGCAGATGTCCATCGCCGACGTGCTGGAGCTGACCGTCGCCGACGCGGTGCGGCTGTTCGCGCAGGACCGCGAGGTGGTGCGGGCGCTGCAGCCGCTGGCGGACGTGGGCCTCGATTACGTCAAGCTCGGCCAGCCGGTGCCCACGCTCTCGGGCGGCGAGGCACAGCGGCTGAAGCTGTCCGGCTTCCTCGCCGAAGCCGCGAAGAACGCCAGCGCCACGAAGCAGAAGCTGGCCAAGAAAGGCACGCTGTTCCTGTTCGACGAGCCGACCACCGGCCTGCACTTCGACGACATCGCCAAGCTGATGCGGTCGTTCCGCAAGCTGCTCGAAGCCGGGCACAGCCTGCTGGTGATCGAGCACAACCTCGACGTGGTGCGCGCCAGCGACTGGATCGTCGATCTCGGGCCGGAAGGCGGCGAGGCGGGCGGCGAGCTGGTGGCGGAGGGCACGCCGGCCGATCTGCGGGCGCATCCGACGAGCCACACTGGCAAGTCGCTGCGCGACTACGACGCCGCCCTCACCCCCCGACAAGTCACCGAACCCGCCCTGTCTTACTCCCTCCCCCAGCGGGGGAGGGCTGGGGAGGGGGTTGGCGTGCCGCTCCAGACCCTCATTCGCCAGCGGCGCACCCTCCCCCCCAACCCCCTCCCGCTGGGAGGGGGAGCCAGTCCAGAGGGGTGCATCCAGATCGTCAACGCCCGCGAGCACAACCTCAAGGGCCTGTCCGTCAACATCCCCCGCGGCAAGTTCACCGTCATCACCGGCGTCTCCGGCTCCGGCAAATCGACGCTCGCCTTCGACATCCTCTTCAACGAAGGCCAGCGCCGCTACCTGGAAAGCCTGAACGCCTACGCCCGCAGCATCGTGCAGCCGGCCGGCCGCCCCGAGGTGGACGCCGTCTGGGGTATCCCGCCGACCGTCGCCATCGAGCAGCGGCTGTCACGCGGCGGGCGCAAGAGCACCGTGGCGACGACCACCGAGGTCTGGCACTTCCTGCGGCTGATGTACGTCAAGCTCGGCACGCAGTACTGCCCGACCTGCAGCGACTTCCACGCGCCGTCCGAGCACTGGGTCGCCGTGCAGCCGCAGACGCCGGAGTCGATCGCCGCGCAACTGCTGCGCGACCACCGCGGCCAGCACATCGGCCTGCTCGCGCCGCTGGTGATCGGGCGCAAGGGCGTCTACACCGACCTCGCCAAGTGGGCCAAGGGCAAGGGCTATGCGCACCTGCGGGTGGACGGCGAGTTCCTGCCGACCGACGCCTGGCCCAAGCTCGACCGCTACAAGGAGCACACGATCGAGCTGCCGGTGGCGGACCTGCTGGTCGATGTGTCGAACGAGGCGCGGCTGCGGGCGGCGCTGGCCGAGGCGCTGGAGCATGGCAAGGGCGTGCTGCACCTGCTGACGCCGCTCAAGTCGGCGCTGACGGCCAAGTCGCTGTCCCTGTCGCTGGCGGCGGGCTTCCTGTCCACCGCGTTCCGCAGCAAGGCCAAGGTGTTCTCCACCAAGCGCGCCTGCCCGACCTGCGGCACCAGCTACCCCGAGCTGGACCCGCGCATGTTCAGCTACAACAGCAAGCACGGCTGGTGCCCCGAGTGCGTCGGCACCGGCCTGACGCTGACCCGCGAGCAGCGCAAGGCGCTCGACGACAGCGTGAAGGACGACGGCGACAAGGGCCGCGAGAAGACGTTTGCCGAGCCAGAGGTCGAGGGGCTGGCGGAGGACAAGACCTGCGGCGCCTGCGCGGGGGCTCGGCTGAACCCGGTGTCGCGGGCGGTGCGCTTCCGCGAAGCCTCGATCGCGGAGGTGGCGGCCAAGTCGGTGGACGACGGCCGGCGCTGGATCGAGGCGCACAAGCTCGACGGCCGCGAGTCCGCGATCGCCCGCGACGTGGTGACCGAGATCCGCAACCGGCTGAGCTTCCTCGGCGACGTGGGCCTGGGCTACCTGACGCTGGACCGCGCCGCGCCCACGCTCTCCGGCGGCGAGGCGCAGCGCATCCGGCTCGCCGCGCAGCTCGGCAGCAACCTGCAGGGCGTGTGCTACGTGCTCGACGAGCCGACCATCGGCCTGCACCCGCGCGACAACCGCATCCTGCTCGACGCGCTGCACAAGCTCGGCAGCGCCGGCAACACGCTGGTGGTGGTCGAACACGACGAG
>JBEEMX010000566.1:0-2821 GCA_041192465.1 Pseudomonadota bacterium
GCCGCTGTACCACATCTTCGGCTTCAACACGAACATGATGCTGGGCATGCGGGTGGGGGCCTGCAACGTGCTGATCCCCAATCCGCGTGACCTGCCGGGGATGCTCAAGGAGCTGTCGGGGTTGAAGTTCCACACCTTCCCGGCCGTCAACACGCTGTTCAACGCCCTGGCGAACCACCCGGACTTCGGGCTGGTGGACTGGCGGAATCTGCTGATCTCGGTCGGCGGCGGCATGGCGGTGCAGCAGGCCACCGCCAAGCTGTGGCTGGAGAAAACCGGCTGCGGCATCTGCGAGGGCTACGGCCTGTCGGAGACCTCGCCGACCGTGAGCTGCAACCCGACCGACAGCAACGCCTACACCGGCACCATCGGCCTGCCGCTGCCCAACACCGAGATGTGCCTGCTCGACGACGACGGCCGCGAGGTGCCCGCGGGCACGCCGGGCGAGATCGCGGTGCGCGGCCCGCAGGTGATGGCCGGCTACTGGCAGCGCCCGGACGAGACCGCCAAGGTGATGACCGCGGACGGATTCTTCCGCACCGGTGACATCGGCACCGTCGATACGTGCTGACGCAGATGCCGGGCGTGCTCGAATGCGCCTCGGTCGGGGTGCCGGATGCGAGGACGGGCGAGGCGGTCAAGGTGGTGATCGTGCGCAAGAACCCGGCCCTGACCGAGCTGGACGTGCGCGCCTACTGCGAGCAGAACCTGACCGGCTACAAGCGTCCCAAGGTGATCGAGTTCCGCACCGAGCTGCCCAAGACGCCGGTCGGCAAGGTGCTGCGGCGCGAATTGCGCGGCAAGGCGTGACGGCGCAGGTGTTGTCGGCCCCGCGCCCGGTCGCCATCGTCAGCGCGATGGCCGAGGAGCTGGCCGCGCTGCTGGCGCAAGCGCAGGCGGTCGAGGTGCAGACCCACGCCGGCCGGCGCTTCCACATCGGCACGCTGCATGGCACGCCCGTAGTGCTGGTGCTCTGCGGCATCGGCAAGGTCGCGGCGGCGATGACCACGACGCTGCTGGCCGAGCGGTTCGCGCCGCAGTGCCTGGTGTTCACGGGCGTGGCGGGCGGGCTGGGCGACGGGGTGCGGGTGGGCGACGTGGTGGTGGCCGAGTCGCTGTTGCAGCACGACATGGACGCCTCGCCGCTGTTCCCGCGCTTCGAGGTGCCGCTGACTGGGCGGTCGCGCTTCGATGCCGACCCTGCGCTCACCGCCGCGCTGGCCGAGGCGGCCCAGGCACTCGGACTCGGCGCCACCGCCCCCACGCTGCACCGCGGCCTCGTCATCAGCGGCGACCGCTTCGTCAGCGCGGCGGCAGAGTGTGCCGCGCTGCGCCAGGTGCTGCCGGATGCGCTGGCCGTGGAGATGGAGGGCGCGGCGCTGGCGCAGGTCTGCCACGACCTCGGCCTGCCCTTCGCCGTGCTGCGCACCATCTCCGACCGCGCCGACGACAGCGCGCACGTCGATTTCACGCAGTTCATCCAGGTGGCGGCACAGGCCAGCGCGGCGATTGTCGGGCGCTGGCTGCAGTCGAATCCGTCCGCCAAGGAGCCGCACAGAGGGTGTCCACCAGCATCAGGCCACCGCAGTCTTCAGGAGACTTCGGTCGCGAGCACGGCCGTCAGCACATCCACGAAGGCCAGCGCCGCGGCACTGCGGTAAGGGCTGCGCCGCCACACCAGCCCCGCCGCGCGCACTGGCTGCGGATCGGTCACCTCCACCAGACACACCCGGGCTGTGCGACGGGTCGAGCGTCTAGGCAGGAAGGCCGCCGCCGCGCCCTGTTCGACCAGCCGATGCAGGGCGTCCACCGAGTCGATCTCCACCACCACGTTGGGCCGCACACCCGCCCGCTGGAAATGCCCGTCCAGCAGCCGGCGGGTCGCGAAGCGTGAACTCAGCATCGCCAGCGGCAAGTCGCCGAGTTGCGCGAAACGGACACGCTTGTTCGACGCCAGCGCATGGTCAGCGGGGACCGCCAGCACCAGGGTGTCGTCGAAAAGCCGTTCGCCCATGACCCCGTCGCACATCGGCGGGTAGAAGGCCACGCCCAGGTCCAGGCGGCCATCGGCCACCTGCGTCTCGATGTCCACGCCGGTCAGCTCGGCAATCTGCAGCCGCACCCCCGGATGCGCGCCCAGAAAAGCCGCGGCCACCCGTGGCATCAAGCTGGTCACGAACGAATGGATCACGCCGACACGCAGCGAGCCGCTGGCGGTGGTGCGCGTGCGGCTCACGGCCCGGCAGCCCTCCTCGACCTGCGCCAGCACGCCCCGGGCGTGACCGAGCAGTTCGCGGCCCGCTTCGGTCAGGCGCAGCGTGCGGCCGATGCGCTCGAACAGCGCAACCCCCAGCACGTCCTCCAGTTGCGCGAGCTGGTGCGAGAGCGTGGACTGGGTGACAAACACCTGTTCGGCTGCGCGGCCCATCGTGCCCGCATCGGCGATGGCGACGAAGTAGCGCAAATGGCGAAGCTCCATGGAAACCCCCGGAATCAATCGATGACATCGAACGATAGCAGCTTCATTTTTCATTGGATCGATGAAATCACTGTCCCTAACCTGTGCGTCGTGGCACTCGGCCCGAACGCCGACCCTCGATCACCCGCACCCAATACCCGAACAGGAGACCCGCATGAACTCGTCCAGCCCCCAGCGCCGCCGCTTCCTTCTCAGCGCACCGGCCGCCGTGGCAGGTGCCGCCAGCCTGACCGCGCTGTCCGCGCAAGCCAGGAATGCGTGCCTCGTCACCGACGGTGACATCCTCGGCCCGTTCTACCGCCCTGGCGCCAAGAGCATGGTCAAGCTCGCCGAGGCCGGGGT
>JBEEMX010000567.1:0-2518 GCA_041192465.1 Pseudomonadota bacterium
CGCGGCGGCGGCGGTGTTCGTGGTCTTCCCGATGCTCTACACGGTGTCGATCGGCTTCACCAACTACAGCTCGCGCAACCTGCTCGACTTCGAGCGGGCTCAACAGTATCTGGTCGATGAGACCTACCAGGCCGAGGGCGGCGTGTTCTCGTTCGCGCTGGTCGGCGGTGGCGCGGAGGGCCAGTTCCGCCTGCGCCTGCAGGACCAGGACGACGAGAAGAAGGTGTTCGCATCGCCGCTGCTGGCCCTCGATGGCGCCGCCGCAGAGATCCGCCTGAGCGCAGCCGACGCAGCCACGGCCAGCGCCGACGCCGCCCCGCTGACCGAGGTGATCGCCCGCCAGAAGCAGCTCAAGCCACTGACGCTCGTCACGCCGGAGGGCGTCAAGGTCCGCATGGCGTCGCTGCGCCAGTTCAGCCCGGTGCAGCCGCTCTACGCCGCGCAGCCCGACGGCACGCTGAAGAACATGCGCGACGATGTGCTGCTGACGCCCAACTTCAAGACCGGCTTCTTCGAGACAGCGGCGGGCGAGCCGATCGCACCAGGCTTCAAGGTCGGTGTCGGTCTGGCGCACTACGCCCGCATCTTCACGGACAGCAAGTTCCGCGAGCCGTTCGGGCGCATCTTCCTGTGGACGGTGGCGTTCTCGGGGCTGACCGTCCTGTTCGCCGCGTCGCTGGGGATGCTGCTGGCGGTGCTGCTGAACTGGGACAGCCTGCGCTTCAAGGGCGCGTACCGGCTGGCGCTGTTCCTGCCCTACGCGGTGCCGGGCTTCATCTCGATCCTGATCTTCAAGGGCATGTTCAACCAGAGCATGGGCGAGGTGAACCTGGTGCTGAACGCGCTGTTCGGGGTCAAGCCGGCGTGGTTCTCGGACCCCTTCCTGGCCAAGGCGATGATCCTGATCGTCAATACCTGGCTCGGCTTCCCGTACATGATGATCGTCAGCATGGGGCTGATCAAGTCGATCCCGGCCGACCTGTACGAAGCGTCCGCCGTGGCGGGCGCCGGGCCGATCACCAACTTCGTCGAGATCACGCTGCCGCTGATCCTCAAGCCGCTCACGCCACTGCTGATCTCGTCGTTCGCGTTCAACTTCAACAACTTCGTGCTGATCACGCTGCTGACGGGCGGGCGGCCGGACTTCCTGGACATCACTGTGCCGGCCGGCTCCACCGACCTGCTGGTGTCCTACACCTTCCGCATGGCCTTCCAGGACTCGGGGCAGCAGTTCGGCCTCGCCTCGGCCATCTCGACGGTGATCTTCTTCATCGTCGCCGCCATCACGCTGGTGCAGATGCGTTTCACGAAGCTGGCCGAGCAATCCAGCCGCTGACCGCCCACCGCGCATTCGGAGCACTCAATGGCCATCGTCCTCGACAAGTCCCAACGCTGGCGCGTCGTCGCCGCGCACGTCTTCCTGATCGCGCTGTGCATCCTCGTGGTGTCGCCGTTCCTGATCGTGCTGTCGGTGTCGCTGCGGCCCGGCAATTTCGCCACCGGCAGCCTGATCCCCGACACCCTCAGCCTCGAACACTGGAAGTTCGCCTTCGGCCTGCCCTACCCTGGCCCGGACGGCACGCTGATCGAGCCGGAGCTGCCCGTGCTGCGGTGGCTGTGGAACTCGGTGAAGATCGCCACGCTGTCGGCCTGCGTCACGCTGCTGTTCTCCACCACCGGCGCCTACGCCGTGGCGCGCATGAAGTTCCGGGGTCGCCAGCAGGTGCTGACCGGGATGATGCTGATGCAGATGTTCCCCTCGGTGCTGGCGCTGGTGGCGATCTACGCCATCTTCGACCGCATCGGCGCCGCCTTCCCCGCCTTCGGGCTGGACACGCACTGGGCGCTGCTGCTGGCGTATTCGGGCGGCATCGCGATGCACATCTGGACCATCAAGGGCTACTACGAAACCATCCCGATGGAGGTCGAGGAAGCCGCCAAGGTCGATGGCGCGACGCCGTGGCAGTCGTTCCGGCTGGTGCTGCTGCCGATGGCGTTGCCGATCCTGGTGGTCGTGTTCCTGCTCGCCTTCATCGGCACGGTCATCGAATACCCGGTCGCCTCCGTGCTGCTGCACCGCGAGGAGATGCTGACGCTGGCGGTGGGCACCAAGATGCTCGCCCACGAGCACAACTTCCGCTGGGGCGACTTCGCCGCGATCGCGATCCTGTCCGGTCTGCCGATCACCGCCGTCTTCCTGCTGGCCCAGAAATGGATGATCGCCGGGCTGACCGCCGGCGGCATCAAGGGTTGATTTCCCCACGCCCACCACGTTCACCACGCCACCCACCTCGAAGGAGACGCTCATGCACACCCGCACCCACACTGCTACCCGACTGCTCGCCGGCCTGACGCTGGCCCTGGCCGCGATGCTGCCCGCCCACGCCACGTCCAACCCCGGCGAAGGCAAGATCGCCATCAACTACCCGACCGGCAACACCGACTTTGGCGTCCACTGGCACGCCGACATCGCCGAGTTCGGCAGCACCGGCACCGTCAACTACATCATCCACAAGGG
>JBEEMX010000568.1:0-2704 GCA_041192465.1 Pseudomonadota bacterium
CCGGATCGGGCGGGCCGGGAGGCTTCGAGTGGAGTGGAGGTCACGGCGTGGAATAAAACGAACGATCGTTCTATTCTGATCGAAGAACTCCACGCGGCCACTGCGGATCTCCCTCAAATGCCTAGAGTCAAAACTCTAGTCTGGTCGCGATGGGCATCCCCGCACGGTCTGTCTTATGCTGACGCAAGGATCTTGCCATGGACGTGCTGCAACTCGATGTCTCGGGTCGCCCTCAGGCGTGGATTTCACCCCATGAGGCGGCCAACCTCTATGTCTGCGATGCGGTCGCGTGGACAGTGGGCGAGCCGTGCCTGGTGCTGCGTGGCGGTATCCAGCGGGTCAGTGGCGTGCAGTCGCGGCTGGAACTGCATCCGATCATCGCCGTGCGCGGCACGGTGCCGACGCGGGCCTGGCGCCAGGTGCCAGCGCTGTCCAACCCGAAGCTGTTCGCCCGCGATCGCCGCGTCTGCGCCTACTGCGGTCAGCGAGCACATCGTCCCCACCTCGCGCGGCGGCGAGGACGCGTGGATGAACTGCATCACCGCCTGCCGCGGCTGCAATGGCCGCAAGGGCAGTCGGCTCCTGCACGAATGCGGCATGGAATTGCTGTACCTGCCCTACATACCCAGCCTGCATGAGGACATGATCCTCAAGGGGCGGCGCATCGTGGCGGACCAGATGGACTATCTGCTCGCCTGCGTGCCCCGCCACAGCCGTCTGCATGGCTGATGTTGTCCACTACTACAGGTTGTTTCCCATGAAAGCACTCTTCGTCACCACCGCGACCACCGTGGCCCTCCTGCTCGGTGCCTGCTCCACCACCAGCCCGGACGTGATCCGCCCCGGCGATGCGCAGCGTCTTTCGACGGTGCAGGATGCGGTCGTGCTCAATGTGCGGTCGGTGGTCGTCGAGGGCCAGCAGCAGGGCATCGGCGGCACCTCCGGCGCTGTGGTGGGCGGTATTGCCGGCAGCTCCATCGGCGGGCGGCGCGAAAGCGCGGTGGTCGGCGTGCTGGGCGCAGTCGCTGGCGCAGTCATCGGCAACAGCCTGGAGCGGTTCGGCACCCGCGAGGAGTCGGTCGAGATCCTGCTGCAGTTGCCCAGCGGCGAGCGCCGGGCGCTGGTGCAGGCCAAGGGCAACGAGAACTTTGCGCCCGGTGAGGCGGTGATCCTCGTCTCGACCGGGGGCAAGACGCGGGTGATGAAGGCGGTGGCCATGTCACCGCGCTGAGACGGGAGGCCGTCAGACGGCGGCGAGTGCCTGGTCCAGATCGGCCATCAGGTCGTCGATGTGCTCGATGCCGACCGACAGCCGGAGCATGTCCTCGCTGACCCCCGCCTTGGCGAGTTCGTCGGGGTTGAGCTGGCGGTGCGTGGTCGAGGCGGGGTGCGTGGCCAATGACTTCGCATCGCCGATGTTCACCAGCCGCGTGAACAGCTTGAACGCATCCAGCACCCGCGCGCCGGCTTCGCGCCCGCCTTCCTTCAGTCCGAAGCTCAGGATGCCCGAAGCGCGCCCGCCCATCTGCCGCTGCACCAGCGCGTGGTCCGGGTGGTCGGCCAAGCCTGCGTAGTTCACCCACGCCACCTTCGGGTGGTGCTTGAGGAACGTGGCGAGTGCCAGCGTGTTGTCGCAGATGCGGTCCATGCGCAGCGCCAGCGTCTCGATGCCCTGCAGGATCAGGAAGGCGTTCATCGGCGAAATCGCCGCACCCATGTTGCGCAGTGGCACGACGCGGGCGCGGCCGATGTACGCCGCCGGGCCGAGGGCTTCGGTGTAGACCACGCCGTGGTAGCTCACGTCCGGCTCGTTCAGGCGCTTGAAGCGTGCCTTGTGCTGCGCCCACGGGAAGGTGCCGGAATCGACGATGGCGCCCGCGACGCTGTTGCCGTGGCCACCCATGTACTTGGTCAGCGAGTGGACGACGATGTCCGCGCCGTGCTCGATCGGGCGGCACAGCGCGGGCGAGGGCACCGTGTTGTCCACGATCAGCGGCACGCCCGCCGCGTGTGCGACCGCGGCCAGCGCGGCGATGTCGGTCACGTTGCCCAGCGGGTTGCCGACCGATTCGCAGAAGATCGCCTTGGTGCGCTCGTCGATCAGCGCGGCGAAGGTTTCCGGCTTCGTCGCGTCGGCGAAGCGGGTGGTGATGCCCATCTGCGGCAGGGTGTGCGCGAAGAGGTTGTAGGTGCCACCGTAGAGCTGGCTGGCCGAGACGATGTTGTCGCCGGCTTCAGCGATGGTCTGGATGGCATAGGTGATCGCCGCCATGCCCGAGGCGACGGCCAGCGCAGCGAGGCCACCTTCGAGGGCGGCGACACGCTGTTCCAACACGTTTTGTGTTGGATTCATGATCCTGGTGTAGATGTTTCCAGCCACCTTCAGGTCGAACAGATCCGCGCCGTGCTGCGCGTTGTCGAAGGCGTACGCCACCGTCTGGTAGATCGGCACCGCGGCGGCCTTGGTGGTCGGATCCGGGCTGTAGCCGGCGTGGACGGCGAGGGTTTCGAGCTTCATCGGGGTCTCTCCTTCGGGGCTGGTGGATCACGGCGGCACATCTGCGCACAGGGTGGCGCTGCATGCCGCTGTGATCATCGCACCGTGACAGCGCTTGGGACGCGCGCCGCTCAGGGTCGGTTTCAGGATGGGTTCCCCAGAAGCTCCGGTGTGGTCGTATCAGTGCCAACCATCACGCCATGGCGT
>JBEEMX010000569.1:0-3025 GCA_041192465.1 Pseudomonadota bacterium
GCGATCAAGGACAAGCTGGCGTCGCGCATCAAGGTCATCAGCCGGCTGGACATCGCCGAGAAGCGCGTGCCGCAGGACGGCCGCATGAAGCTGAAGTTCGGCAACAAGGCGATCGACTTCCGGATCAGCACGCTGCCGACGCTGTTCGGCGAGAAGATCGTGATCCGGATCCTCGACCCGTCCTCGGCCAAACTCGGCGTCGATGCGCTGGGCTACGAGCGCGACGAGAAGGAGCGACTGATGCACGCCATCCGCCGTCCTTACGGAATGATCCTGGTGACCGGCCCGACCGGTTCGGGCAAGACGGTGTCGCTCTACACCTGCCTGAACATCCTGAACCAGCCCGGCATCAACATCTCGACCGTGGAAGACCCGGCCGAAATCAACCTGCCCGGCGTGAACCAGGTCAACGTCAACGACAAGGCGGGGATGAACTTCGCCACGGCGCTGAAGGCATTCCTGCGCCAGGATCCGGACGTGATCATGGTCGGCGAAATCCGCGACCTCGACACGGCGGACATCGCGATGAAGGCCGCCCAGACCGGTCACCTGGTGCTGTCCACGCTGCACACCAACGATGCACCGACCACGCTGACGCGGCTGCTCAACATGGGCGTGCCGCCGTTCAACATCGCCGCCAGCGTGATCCTGATCACCGCGCAGCGGCTGGCGCGCCGGCTGTGCGAGAACTGCAAGGCACCCGCAGATTTTCCGCGCGAGGCGCTGCTGCGCGCTGGCTACAAGAGCGAGGATCTGGACGGATCGTGGAAACCGTACAAGGCGGTCGGCTGTTCGGCCTGCAACAACGGGTACCGCGGGCGCGTGGGCCTGTACCAGGTCATGCCGATCACCGAAGCCCTCCAGCGCATCATCCTGGCCCAAGGCAACGCGATCGACATCGCCGTACAGGCCCAGCGCGAGGGCGTGCGTGACCTGCGGGGGTCGGGGCTGCTCAAGGTTCGCGTGGGTGTGACGACACTGGAAGAAGTGATTTCGGTCACCAACCAGTGACCCAACGAACGAGCCGGTGACCGGCGGACGGAGACGCAATGGCCACAGCGGCTGCATCAGCATCGAAAAAGGTCAAGGACTTTGTCTTTGAATGGGAAGGTCGCGACCGCAACGGCAAGGCCGTGCGTGGCGAGATACGCGCCGGCGGCGAGGCCATGGTCAGTGCCAGCCTGCGCCGGCAGGGCATCCTCGTCAACAAGGTCAAGAAGCGCCGCATCTCCGGCGGCAAGGCGATCAAGGGCAAGGACATCGCCATCTTCACGCGGCAGCTCTCGACGATGCTGAAGGCGGGTGTGCCACTGCTGCAGGCGTTTGACATCGTGGCCCGCGGCAGCCCGAACCCGCGCCTGACCCGCATGCTCAACGACATCCGCGGCGACGTGGAAACCGGCACCAGCCTGTCGGCCGCGCTGCGCCGCCATCCGCTGCATTTCGACGCGCTTTACTGCAACCTCGTCGAAGCCGGTGAAGCCGCCGGCATCCTGGAAACCCTGCTCGATCGCCTGGCGACCTACCAGGAAAAGACGATGGCGCTGAAGCAGAAGATCAAGGCGGCGCTGGTCTACCCGGTGGCGGTGCTGGTCGTGGCCTTCGTCGTCGTCGCGGTGATCATGATCTTCGTGATTCCGTCGTTCAAGCAGATCTTCACCTCCTTCGGCGCCGACCTGCCCACCCCGACACTGATCGTGATCGCGATGTCGGAGTTCTTCGTCTCCTACTGGTGGCTGATCTTCGGCAGCATGATCGGTGCGGTCTATTTCCTCATCGAGAGCTGGCGCCGCTCACCCAAGATGCAGGTCGCGCTGGACCGTCTGCTGCTGCGGTTGCCGATCTTCGGCGACCTGGTCCACAAGGCGACGGTCGCGCGCTGGTGCCGCACGCTGTCCACCATGTTCGCCGCGGGCGTGCCGCTGGTGGAGGCGCTGGACTCGGTGGGCGGCGCCTCGGGCAACGCCGTGTTCGCACTGGCCACCGAGCAGATCCAGCGCGACGTGGCCACCGGTGCGGCGCTGACCTCGTCGATGCAGTCCACCGGCATCTTCCCGAGCATGGTGCTGCAGATGAGTTCGATCGGCGAGGAGTCCGGCTCGCTCGACCAGATGCTCGCCAAGGTGGCCGACTTCTACGAGCAGGAAGTGGACGAGGCGGTCAAGGGCCTGTCCACGCTGATGGAGCCGATCATCATCGTGATCCTCGGCACCATCATCGGTGGTCTGACGCCCCCAGCACCTTCGGGTGGCCTCAACGCCGCCCGAAGGTCATCACGCGGAAGCTGTTCGGGAAAAAGGTGTTGGCGTAGTACGGCGACACCGACGTGGTGATCTTCTTGGCGTAGTCAGCGGAGCCTTCCGCCGTCACCGCATAAAGCTGGTGCGTGGCCGGGTTGAGGGCCAGCGAGCGCATGCCGGCCGGTGTGCCAAGTGCCTCGACCGGGCGATAGCTGTCGGCTCCCTGCTGCTCGAACACATTCAGGATGGCGTTGACACCGTTGGACAGGAAGATGCGCTTGAGTTCGGCATCGAAGACCACACCGTCGTTGCCCCCACCCACCTCGGCCGTGTAGACCAGTGCGCCAGTGTCCAGGTTCATCACCGCGAACGACGGCTTGGTGCTGGCGTTGCCCCGGCAGCCCAGGAAGAGGCGGCGGTTGGCACGGTCGATCGCCGTGCTGTTGGTCTGGCCGCAGCCGGGGGTGGCCCATTCGGCGGTGACCTTCAGCTCGCGGGTGTCGATGCGGTAGACCTTTTCAGTGTCGCGCGCGGCGAGGTAGAAATTGCCCTGTCCATCGGATTCAGCGTGCTCGGGCTTCTTGGTCGGGACACGGATGACGCCGATCTGCTTGAGCGAGGGCGCTTGCAGCACCACCAGGTCGGTGCCGTCCTTGCCAGCGGCCATGTTGACGATGATGCGCTGGGTCACCGGGTCGTAGTGGCTCGTGTCGAGTTCGTCGCCGAGCTTGATCGGCTCGGACGCCTCCAGCGTGGACAGGCGGAACGGCGTCACGGTGCCGTTT
>JBEEMX010000570.1:0-3709 GCA_041192465.1 Pseudomonadota bacterium
GAAGCCCGTAGTGGGCCAGCACGTCAGCCAGTCGGCGCAGGCACTCGCTCAGGCCGTAGCCGAACAGGTTGTCTTGCCGCCCGAAGCGGCCGGCGTTGCCGCTGACCGTGACGCGCTCGCCGTCGCACTTCACCATCAGGCTGGTTTCCCACGAGCCCTCATGCTTGCGGGCCTTGACGGTCTTCCACGCAAGTTCGCCATCCGTGTCGCAGCCGATGACGCAGCCGGAATCCAGGGCGGGCAGATCGGCACCGGGATGAACCTGCGTGATGGTGAGCCAGTCAATGAAAAACGGTGCATCAGTCTCACCCGTGAGACAAAAGGGACGTGTTACTAGAACGTCCCTTTCAGAACAGCCGGCGTCGAGCGTGTGGACGGTGCCCATGATCAGGACGCCAAGGCGCTGTAAGCGCGACGAGCAGAGAAGTGCATAAGCCAGCCAGCAGACCGGCGACGCTTGTAGCCGCCAGGAACAGAACACTGGAGGCAAACGATGGTGAAACCAGCCAAGCACCCGCGATCGGCCCAGACATCGACGAGAAGGGAAAACGGCTTCTCGCTGACAGGGACAAGGAAGAGGTCGAACTGGTCCATGTTCAACCCCAAGCGCAGGGCAGAACGCCCAGGTGATGCGCCACGACGATGACCAGAGCGGCATACGTCAGGTAGATGGCGACGCACATGTCAGGCAGCCAGCGCGAGCGGGTAGACGCCGGGCGCAACAGTAAGCGAGTCGGGCCACTGGGTGAGCACCATCGAGCCGTCAAGGTAGAGATCCAGGACGAAGGCGTTCAGGTGTTCGGCGATGGCGAACAGCTCGGATTCGTCGGCGCAGTCGATGGCGATAGGCAGACCATCAGCCAGGACATGCGCGACGAACGAAGGAGCCGGCGCCACAGGGGCCGGCATGAGGTCCGCGAAGGGGGTGACCGTGAGCGCGTGCATGGTGGTCTCAGCCTTCGATCACGGTGAGACGGACCTCAGCGGTGCGGACCTGCACCAGCTCGCCTGATTCCTTGTCGGTGGCCTTGTACTGGCGGGGATAGCCACCAACCTTGCACCAGCCGCTGAACTCGTCACCGACCGCGCCGACGCGCTGGGTGCTGCGCAGTTCGATCGTGCCGCCGCTCTCGTACTCGCTGATGTTGGGGAGCTTGCAGAGGGTCAGCCACAGGGGGCCGGATTCAGTGGCGAGGCGACGGGCCGAGAGGATGCGACCACGGGCAATGTAGGTCTGTGCGGTTCGGGTAGGGGCTGTGCTGCCAGAAGTTGCAGAAGGCTGGACGGTGGACATACGATGTGCTTCCTATGCTGTGTTCACAGAATTTGTGAACAGGCAAATCATGAGGAAACCTGAAGTGAAAACGCAAGAGTTCTTTTTGGTGCTTGACAGCGCAGCCGAAAAGTGCGGGGGTCAGAACGCACTAGCTCGCAGACTGGAAGTGCGGAACGGCACCATGTCGGAATACAGAAGCGGAAAGCGGTCTGTACCGGATGAGGTGATCCGACAGATTGCAGAGATTTCGGGCGAGAAGCCGGAAGATCTCTGGCTGATGGCGCAGGATGCGCGGAACCCGTTCAGGCAAGAACCTGTGACCGAAGGTAGAATTTACCGCATCCCGATCTTCCGGCGTTCGCGCCGCACGCCGTGAAACTCCAGCCCGACCGTATCGAAGGCGTCAACGCCATCTTTTCCACGACGCACGACGCCGTATCCGTGAACAACCAGGTCGGGCTGCAGCAGTGGCGCAGCAGCGTGATTGTGCCGTTCAAGGGCGAGGTCGTGGCCTGGGCCTGCACGCGCCACGAGGATCTGCGGCGCGAGGATTTCGATGCGCTGATGGCTTACAAGCCCGAGCTGGTGATCTTTGGCAGTGGCCCGAAGATCCGCTTTGTCCACCCATCGCTGATCCGCACGCTGATCGATGCCCGCATCGGCGTGGAGTGCATGGACACGCTGGCCGCCTGCCGCACCTACAACGTGCTGGCCAGCGAAAACCGGCGGGTCGTGGCGGCACTGCTGATCGGCTGAGCTTGCACGGCCGGCGATCTGCGCCCATCCCGTCGGATGGTCCAAACCGATCGTATGGACTTATAATAGACGGCTTATCCCCGTCAGGGATCCTCAGACTCAAAGAAATTGCATGACGCCCGCTCTCAACAAACCTCTTCCGGAACTTGAAGCGAATGCAACCGGCGGCGGCACCACCGAAGCCATGCAGTTTCGCGACCACCACAAGGACTTCCTGGGCGCTGGCGCCGTGGTGTTCGGTGTGTCGCGTGACAACATGGCCTCGCACGACAAGTTCAAGCAGAACATCGAACTCCCCTTCGAGCTGATCGCCGACACCGAAGAAAAGCTCTGCCACATGTTCGGCGTGGTCAAGAACAAGATCATGTACGGCAAGAAGGTCAAGGGCATCGAACGCTCGACCTTCCTGATCGACCCCGCCGGCGTGCTCCGCGCCGAATGGCGTGGCATCAAGGTGGCCGGCCATGTCGAAGAGGTGCTCAAGGCTGTGAAGGAGCTGAAAAGCCCCGCTTGAGCAGGCTTGGCGGCACGGGCTGCCTGTGCATAATGGGTTCATGCGTTTAAGACATGAACCGCATCCGCCGACCAACGAGAAGCCGCACAGCTTGCTGTGCGGCTTTTTCTTTTTCCAGTGACGCCCTAGCTCATGCCTCTGCCCAAACCTCCCGCCAAGCGCGGCGCCCTCCTTGACCCTTCTGCCTTCGATGCACAGGCCGCGCCCAAACCCGCGCGCCGAACGCTGAAAGCCCCGGCTGAAGAGACCGCCGCCCTGGAGCTGCAGCCACCGCCGCCCCCGGCTGCCGCACCGCCAGTCGCCAAGCCGGCGCCAATGGGTCTGCCCGTCAAGGCTGCCGTGGCACCTTCAGCCCGTCCAGCCCCCGTCGTCAAACCAGTGTCCAAGGCACCCCGTGCGCGTTCCGCCCGCACCGGCACGGCCAAGCTGTTCGTGCTCGACACGAACGTGCTGATGCACGATCCGATGTCGCTGTTCCGCTTCGAGGAGCACGACATCTACCTGCCGATGATCACGCTCGAAGAACTTGACGGCCACAAGAAGGGCATGAGCGAGGTGTCGCGCAACGTCCGGCAGGTCAGCCGCGAACTCGACGCGCTCGCCGCCAGCCAGGGCGATTCGTCCAAGTTCGACCCCGCCGTCGGCATCCCGCTGGCGCGCACTGGCCACAGAGATGCAGGCGGCAAGCTCTTCTTCCAGACCACGTTCGTCGATTTCAAGCTCCCCGACGGTCTGCCGCAGGGCAAGGCCGACAACCAGATCCTCGGCGTCGTGCAGGCTCTGCGCACGCAGCAGCCCGAGCGCGAGATCGTGCTGGTGTCCAAGGACATCAACATGCGCATCAAGGCGCGTGCGCTGGGCCTGCCGGCCGAGGACTACCTGAACGACATGACGCTGGAAGACGGCGACCTGCTGTACACCGGCGTGCTGCCTTTGCCGGCCGACTTCTGGGACAAGCATGGCAAGACCATGGAGAGCTGGCAGCAAGGCGGCCTGACCTACTACCGCATCAGCGGGCCGATGGTGCCGGTGCTGCTGATCAACCAGTTCGTGTTCCTCGAAGCGCCGGGTGCGGCATCGCTCTACGCCAAGGTGATCGAAATCACCGGCAAGACGGCGGTGCTGCGCACACTGAAGGAATACACGCACCAGAAGAACGCCGT
>JBEEMX010000571.1:0-4128 GCA_041192465.1 Pseudomonadota bacterium
CGTCAGCCCCGCCAGCATCGCCTCACGCGGTGCGTCCGGGATCTTCCAGCCCGCCGCCTGCGACGCCGCCAGCACATACGCCGTCAGCGCATCGCTGCCTCCACCCGAGCCACCCACGCTGTCCGACGAGGGCGGGAAGTAGTGCGCGAGGCCGTCGCTGTCGAGGTAGCTCGGCAACTCGCCCATCAGCGCGGTCCACGC
Source organism: Pseudomonadota bacterium (assembly GCA_041192465.1). Lineage (GTDB taxonomy): Bacteria > Pseudomonadota > Gammaproteobacteria > Burkholderiales > Burkholderiaceae_C > Sphaerotilus. The sequence continues at coordinate 202 of JBEEMX010000571.1, forward strand.
CGCCGTGTCGTGCAGGCCGATCGACCGCGAGGTCTTCTGCTCCAGGCAGCGGTACGGGTACAGCTCGAAGTAGCGCCGGATGCCCGGCAGCGCCCCGGCCAGCGTCGGCTTGAGCGTCACCTGCACGCCGCCCAGCCCCGGCAGCGCGTCTGCGGGTGGCGCCACCGGCCAGCTCACCGTGCCGTCGAGCTGGCGGATCGTCGCCTGCTGCACGCGCACCGGGACGGTCGGCTGCACCTGCTGCACGACCTTGATGCGGTCACGCGCCGGCTGGCCACCCGCGGCAACGTCCACCTCCTCGACGCCGCCTTCCCAGGTCAGCGTCGCCACGTCCTGCGGCACCGTGACCTTCCAGCGCACTTCCGTGGCCGCGCCCGCCGCGATCGACACCTGCTGCTCCGGCTGGCCGGTCAGCGTCGCCTTGACCTTCATCGCCCGCGCCGTCGTGTTGCGCAGCGTGTAGAGCGCCTCGAACTGGTCGCCGCCGCGCACCAGCGTCGGCAGGCCGGCGAGCATCTGCAGATCCTGGCTGACGCGGATCGACGCGCTGCCCGTGCCGAACTGGTCCACGCCGCCTGAGCCACCACCCGTCACACCATCGGCGATCGCCACCAGGCGGAAGCTCGTCAGCGAGTCGTTCAGCGGCACGTCGATCGTGGCGCGGCCCTGCGCGTCGAGCTTCACCGCCGGTTGCCACAGCAGCAGCGTGTCGAACAGCTCGCGGGTCGGGTTGTGGCCGCCGCTGCCGCCGGGGGCGATGGCTTTGCGGCCATAGTGGCGGCGGCCGATGATCTCGTTCTGCGCGGTGGACGTTTCCACGCCCCAGGCACGCGGCTGGAACATCGCCTCCAGCAGCTCCCAGGAGTTGTTCGGCATCAGCGCCAGCAGCCCTTCATCGACCGCCGCAAACGCCACCTCGCCGCCCGCCAGCGGTTGCCCGCCGCGCAGCACCTGCACCGTCGTCTTCGCCGTCTGGCGCACGCCGTATTGCGGCTGCGCGGGCGTGACCTTCACCTCCAGCCGGTGCTCGTCCAGCCCGATGCGCAGCGCCGCCACGCCGAGCTTGAACGCCGGTTTGGCCAGATCGACCATCGCGGTCGGCGCCTGGTACGCCGTCCCTTCGTGGCGCCAGGCGTTCCACCACAGCGACGGCGCCTTCCAGCCCCAGTCGAAGAACGAGTACCACGGCACCTGCCGAATCCGCCCGCGCAGCACCAGCGCACTGACGTACACGTTCGGCGCCCAGCTTCCCGCCGAAGCTTTCGGGATCGGCACCTCAATCACCGGATCACTGCCCCGCAGCGTCACCACCTTCGCGTCCAGCACGCCCTCGCGCTCGATCGTCACCAGCACCGTCGCCTCGCGGAACGGCATGCGCACCTGCAAGCGCGCCGTCTCGCCCGGCTTCAGGTCGCGTTTCTCGGGCAGCAGGTCGATGCGGTCGTCGTTGTCCTGGTCAAACCACAGCTCGCCGCCAAGGCTGACCCAGACCGAGGTGGTCGATTCGGCCCGCTTGCCGGCGCCGTCGGTGGCCTGCGCGATCAGGTGGATCTCGCCCGAACTCGCCACGTCGAGATCGCACACCAGCAGCCCGCGGGCGTCGGTCTTGCCGCTGCACAGCGTGCCCAGGTCTTTCACCTGCTCCTTCGAGTCGTAGGCGTAGAAACCGCCGACCACCTTCTGGCGCGTCGTCAGCGAGGTGCGCTGCTCGCCGCGCAGTTCGACCGCCTGCCCGGCCTGCGGCTTGCCCGACGTGTCGAGCACCACCATCTGCACCGGCACCCGCCCCTTCTGCGCCAGCCAACTCCGTGCCCGAATGCCGACCACCACGCTCGACGGCCACAGCGTCGTCGTGCGGCCCACGGTCTGGCGCTCGCCGTTCGGGTCGTCGAAGCTGACCTCGGTGACGAGTTCGGCGGGCACCTTGAGCGCCTGCACGCTGGCGGGCAGCCGGCCGCAGCAGCGCGTTCAGCGACGCCGCCGTGGACAGCCCGCCGCCCGACAGGTGCGTGAGCTGCACGCCGAGGCTCAGCTCATGCGGCGCGATCTGCGGCCCGGCCGGCGCCGACAGCCGCGCATCGACCAGCGGCACCTTGAACGCCTCGACGCGGAACTGCCCGGAACTCCACTGCGCCCCGCCCTTGTCGCCGCCCTTGCGCTTGAGCGTCACCTCGTAGAAGCCTTGCTTGGCCGCCTTTGGGATCGCCCAGCGCATCGCCCGCGCATACGGCAGCGTCACCACCTCGCCCGTCGCCACATGGGTGATGTCCACCTCGTCGGGCTGCTGCTCGGCCTTGAACGCGGCCAGCCCGCGCTCGGTTTCCAGCCGCAGCCAGTGCTTCATCGACACGGTTTCCCCGACGCGCAGCAGCGTGCGGTCGAACACCGTGTGGGCGCGCACCGCGTTGCGGTCGTCGAGCGGGCCGCTGGCGGTCGGGTGGTTGAAGCGCCACGACTCGATGCCTTGGCTCCAGCCGCTGAAAACGAACGACAGGTCGCGCCCGCCATCGGCACGGGCCGGACTGCGCGCAGTGACGAACAGGCCGTCGTTGCTCAAGCACTTGTCGTAGCTCACCTCGAAACCACGCGGAATCCGCGCCACGCCCTGCGCATCGGTGCGGCCCGACCAGAGCACGTCGCCCCGGCAGTCGTTCACCGCCACGTCGGCATTCGCCACCGGCTGGGCGCGGTCGAGTGTCGTCACCCAGACAAGGCTCGACGTGCGCCCGCGCTTGAAATGCACGCCCATCGGCGTCACCAGCACCCCGGCGCGGACGTACATCGGCGCTTCCCGGTCGAGCAACTGCCGACCCAGCACACGCGACGAGATTTCCACGACGTGGTACCCCGAGCGCATCAGCGGCAGCCCGAGCACTTCGGTCGCGCCGGGCGTCTTCGCCGTGTCCGCGCCGGGGCCGGGCAGGTCGCTGCGCTGCACGTCGCCTTCCTTGGCCAGCAGCGAGATTTCCCGCGAGCCGACCATGCGGTCCCGCGTGACCTTGCGCGGCTTGCCGTCGTCGCCGGTCACGGTTTCGGTGACTTTCCAGTCCTTCTGCGGCCAGCCGGCGTCCTGGGCGGTGAAGCTGGTTTCGTGGTGGCGCTGGACCTTGGCGAACCATTGCAGGATGTCCTTGTCGGACGTGCTCGCATCCAGCGTCTTGATGTTCAGCCGCGCTTTCGGCGGCGGGCCAGCCCCTTCGTGGACACGCCGCACGGTGATCGGCAGCATCCCCGGCTCGGCCGCAGTGCCCAGCTCGACCACGCCAAACGGCGCCGCCGCGAACTTCGCCAGCGGCGGCATCCCGCCCGTCGCCGTCTGCAGCGGAAACGCCGACGCATTCGCCAGCCCACGGCCAGAAGCGTCGCGGAAGTCCTTGGGCAGCGTGATCTGGTAACGCGTGTTTTCGTCCAGCGGCGCGGGGAAGTCGATGACCTCGACGGTCGGCTCGGTCGTGCCCTGGGCGAACTTCGGCGCGGCGGCGGTGCCCTGCCCGTCCGCACGCACCAGCCGGAGCTGCGCCACCACATCCCGCGCCACCGGCGCTGAAAACCGCACCTGCATCGGCCGCAGCGGGATGCACGGCGCCTCGGCCCGCTCGCGCTCGCAGGTGAACTCGGCGGTGAACCGCTGGCGCACTTCCCACGCGAAGCGGCGCGGCTGGCGCGTGACGACTGCCGGGTTGTTCGCCGCGGCGATGCCTGGCCCCCACACCAGCTTGACACCCGCCGCAGGCGGCAGCGGACGCTGGCAGGTCAGCACGGCCACGCGCTCGGCGTCCTTGGCCGTGATCTGCTGGCTTTTCAGCAGCGCGGCGCGTGGTGCGCCCTCGACCCAGGTCACCGGAATCCGCTCGCCGATGCCCTGCACCTCGCACCAGGCGTTGCGCCGCACCGAGTTAATCGCGACCAGGCCGCTCAGGCGCAGCA
>JBEEMX010000572.1:0-3087 GCA_041192465.1 Pseudomonadota bacterium
CGATGAAGGCCCCGAGCGCGAGTTCGATCCGGTTGCCGCCGGGGATCTCCACGCCCTTGGCGGCGATACCGAAGGCGTAGGGTTCCGCGACCGCCGCGATGGCGATGAACACTGCCGCCAGGCCGATCATGCTGTGCATGAACGCGACCAGCTCCGGCATCTTGGTCATCTCGACCTTGTTGGCCATGTAGGCGCCCGCGCCGCCGCCGACGACCAGCGCGCCGAAGACATAGACCATGCCTTGCGCCGAACCGGCGGACAGCTTGACGATCAGCGCCGCGGTGGTCAGCACGGCGATCGCCATGCCGATCATGCCGAACAGGTTGCCGCGAATCGACGTGGTCGGGTGGCTAAGCCCCTTGAGCGCCTGGATGAAGCAGATGCTCGCGACGAGGTAGAGCAGGGTGACGAGGTTGAGGCTCATGACTTCTTTTCCTTCTTGCGGAACATCTCCAGCATCCGGCGCGTGACCAGGAAGCCGCCGAAGACGTTCACTGCGGCGAGGGCGACCGCCAGCGTGCCCATGGTCTTGCCGAGGCCCGTTTCCGTCAGCGCCGCCGCCAGCATCGCGCCGACGATGACGATGGCCGAGATCGCGTTGGTCACCGCCATCAGCGGCGTGTGCAGCGCGGGCGTGACGGTCCAGACGACGTGGTAGCCGACGTAGATCGCCAGCACGAAGATGATCAGGTTGATGATCGTGGGGGAAACCGCATCCATGGTGTTCAGCTCCTTCAGCTTCTTGTGACGTGGCCGTCGCGGGTCATGAGGCAGGCGGCCACGATGTCGTCGTCCATCGGCACGTTGACCGCGGTGGCATCCTTGGGCAGCACGAGCTTGAGGAAGTCGAGCACGTTGCGCGCATACAGCGCCGACGCGTCCGCCGCCAGCAGCGCGGGCAGGTTGGTCTCGCCGATGATCGACACGCCGTGGACCTGCACCGTCTGCCCGGCGACCGTCAGCGGGCAGTTGCCGCCGCCGTTCGGGCCGCGGCCGGCGGCGATGTCCACGATCACCGAGCCGGGTTTCATCGCCTTGACCATCTCGGCGGTGATCAGCGTCGGCGCGGCACGGCCGGGGATCAGCGCGGTCGAGATGACGATGTCGGCCTGCGCCACGCGCTTGGCGACCTCGACTTGTTGCCGCGCCAGCCAGCTCGGCGGCATCGGCCGGGCGTAGCCGCCGACGCCTTCCGCCGCTTCCTTCTCCTCGGCGGTTTCATAGGGCACGTCGATGAACTTGCCGCCCAGCGACTCGATCTGCTCTTTCACCGAGGGCCGCACGTCCGATGCCTCGATCACCGCGCCGAGCCGCTTGGCCGTCGCGATCGCCTGCAGCCCGGCCACGCCGACGCCCAGGATCACGACGCGGGCGGCCTTCACCGTGCCGGCCGCCGTCATCAGCATGGGGAAGAACTTCTGGTAGCGGTCGGCGGCCATGATCACCGCCTTGTAGCCGGCGATGTTGGCTTGGCTGCTGAGCACGTCCATGCTCTGCGCCCGCGTGGTGCGTGGGGCGGCTTCGAGGGCGAAGCTGGTCAGCTTCGCGGCGGCCAGCGCCTGCAGCCCGTCGCGGTTGAACGGGTCGAGCATGCCGACCAGCGCCGCGCCGGGTTTCATCCGCGTCAGCTCGTCCGCGGAGGGCGAGCGCACCTTCAGCACCAGGTCACAGCCCAGCGCCCCGGCCGTGTCGGTGATCTCGGCCCCTGCGGCGACATAGGCCTCGTCGGTCGCGCTGGCGCACAGGCCCGCGCCGGATTCGAGGCGCACGGTGTGACCCTGCGCCTTGAGCTTCTTCGCCGTCTCGGGCGTCACGGCGACACGGGTTTCCCCGGCGGCCGTTTCCTTGGGCACTCCAACCAGCATCTGACCCTCCTCGTTGTGGGTGAAAGAGCTTATACAGATTGCGTGATTCGCCCACCCCCGTGACATCCCTCACTGCTGCGTCATCGGACATCTCCAAGCCGGTACGATCGCGACATGAGTGAACATCGTTGGAAACCCAGTGTCACGGTCGCGGCCATCGTTGAGCGCGATGGCCGCTTCCTGCTGGTCGAGGAAGAGACGCCTGAAGGGCTGCGCCTGAACAACCCCGCCGGCCACCTGGAGCCGGGCGAGTCGATGCTGCAAGGTGTCGTGCGCGAGGCGCTGGACTTCGAACCCGAGGCGCTGCTGGGCGTTTACCTCGCACGGATGCACCGCCACCCCGATCCGGCCGAGGACGTGACCTACCTGCGCTTCGCCTACCGGGGCCGTGTCGGCGAGCCGATGCCCGGTGCCGTGCTGGATGACGGCATCGTCCGCACCGTCTGGATGACGCCCGACGAGGTCCGCGCCAGCGTCGCCCGCCACCGCTCGCCGATGCTGCTGCTGTGCATGGAAGACCACCTCGCCGGCCGCCGTCTGCCGCTCGACACGGTGTTCACTGACCCCAGGATCGGCCCGTCCGCCTTGATCGACATCAATTCGCATTTGCCATGAAACAACGCATCGTCGTCGGTCTGAGCGGCGGGGTCGATTCGGCCGTGAGCGCCTGGTTGCTGAAACAGCAGGGGCACGAGGTCATCGGCATCTTCATGAAGAACTGGGAGGACGACGACGACAGCGAGTTCTGCTCGACGCGGCAGGACTTCCTCGACGCGGCGTCGGTGGCCGACGTGCTCGGCATCGAGATCGAGCACGTCAACTTCGCCGCCGACTACAAGGACCGCGTCTTCGCCGAGTTCCTGCGCGAATACTCGGCCGGGCGCACGCCGAACCCGGACGTGCTCTGCAACGCCGAGATCAAGTTCAAGGCGTTCCTGGACCACGCGATGCGCCTCGGCGCGGACAAGATCGCCACCGGCCACTACGCCCGTGTGCGCCAGAACGCGACAACCGGCCGCTTCGAGCTGCTCAAGGGACTCGATCCGAGCAAGGACCAGAGCTACTTCCTGCACCGGCTGAACCAGGCGCAGCTCTCGAAGACGATGTTCCCGGTCGGCGAGATCCACAAGACCGAGGTGCGCCGGATTGCGGCGGAAATCAATTTGCCGAACGCGAAGAAGAAGGATTCGACCGGGATCTGCTTCATCGGCGAGCGGCCGTT
>JBEEMX010000573.1:0-3134 GCA_041192465.1 Pseudomonadota bacterium
CGATCTGGCAGCCGTGCGCGACATCTTGCACCACGCGGCACCACAAAGCCTGGTGCACTGCTACGGTCCGACCGAGACGACCACGTTTGCAATCACGCACGAAGTCTCCTCGCTGCACGACACACAGCACGACACGTTGCCCATCGGCCGCCCCATCGCCAACACCCGCATCCACATCCTGGACGCCCACGGCCAGCCCACCCCCATCGGCGTGAGCGGGGAGCTCCACATCGCAGGCGCCGGCCTGGCGCGCGGCTACCTCAACCGAGCCGACCTCACCGCCGAGCGCTTCGTGCCCGACCCCTTCGCCGCCCAGCTCGGCGAGCCCGGCGCGCGCATGTACCGCACCGGCGACCTCGCGCGCTGGGTGCTGGACGACCAGGGCCAGGGCACGATCGAGTTCCTCGGGCGCAACGACCACCAGGTCAAGATCCGGGGCTTTCGGATCGAGCCCGGCGAGATCGAGGCCGCCCTCCAGGCCTGCCCCGGCGTGCGCGAGGCCGTCGTGCTCGCGCGCCAGGACGCCCCCGACGGCCCCGCCAGCACCCACAGCAAGCGCCTGGTGGCCTACGTCACCTGTTTGACCGGCTTCGACCTGCAGCCCGACGCACTTCGCACCCGGCTGGCAGCTTGCCTGCCCGAGTACATGGTGCCAGCGGCCTACGTGCTGCTGCACGCCCTGCCCCTCACCCCCAACGGCAAGCTCGACCGCCGCGCACTCCCCGCCCCCGAGGACTCGGCCTTCGGCGTGGCCGCCTTCGAGCCGCCCGAGGGCCCGATCGAGTCCACCCTGGCCGAGATCTGGTGCGAGCTGCTCGGCGTCTCCCAGGTCGGCCGCCAGGACAACTTCTTCTCCCTCGGCGGACACTCCCTGCTGGCCGTGCAGCTGGCCTCGCGCATCCGCGCCCGGCTCGCGCTGGAGGTGGCCCTGGCCGAGCTGTTCGCCCACCCGGGCCTGGCGGCGTTCGCGCGCGTCGTGCAGTGCGCCGCTGCCAGCACCCTGCCGGCCATCGTGCCGGTCTCGCGCGATGCTCCCCTGCCGCTGTCGTTCGCCCAGCAGCGGCTGTGGTTCCTCGACCGGCTGGACGCGCGCGCCGGGGCGGCCTACCACATGCCCTCCAGCGTGCGCCTCGTGGGCGCGCTCGATGTGCCCGCCCTGCAAGCCGCGCTGGACCGCATCGTCCAACGCCACGAGGCGCTGCGCACCCGCTTCGAGTCCTCGGCCGACAGCGCCTTGCAGCACAGCTCGGTGCAGCACAGCGCCGTGCAGGTCATCTCCGCACCTGACGTCGGCCTGTCGCTGCGGCACCACGACCTCGGCGACCTCCCCGAGGCCGAGCGTGAGGCACAGCTGCAGGCCATCGCCGACGAGGAGGCCGCCGCCGCCTTCGACCTCGCGCACGGCCCGCTGATCCGCGCCCGCCTGCTGCGCCTGGCCCCCGAGGACCACGTGCTGCTGGTGACGATGCACCACATCGTCTGCGACGGCTGGTCCATGGGCGTGCTGATCAACGAGCTCGGCGCCCTGTACACGGCCTTCTCCCAGGGACGCCCCGATCCGCTGCCCGCTCTGCCCATCCAGTACGCCGACTTCGCCGTCTGGCAGCGCCGCTGGCTGCAAGGCCCCGTGCTGCAGCGCCAGCTCGCCTTCTGGTGCGATCACCTGCAGGGCGCCCCCGCGCTGCTGGAGCTGCCCACCGACCGGCCCAGGCCCGCGGCGCAGGATTTCCGGGGCGCGGCGGTGGGCTTCGCGCTGGAGGCCGACCTGAGTGCGGCGCTGCGCTCGCTCGCCCAGCGCCACGGCACCACCCTCTTCATGACGCTGCTGGCAGCCTGGGGGGCGCTGCTGGCTCGCCTGTCGGGCCAGTCCGATGTCGTCATCGGCACCCCGGTGGCCAACCGCAACCGCGCCGAGCTCGAGCCGCTCATCGGCTTCTTCGTGAACACCCAGGCCCTGCGCGTGAGCCTGGCGGGCAACCCGAGCGTGGCCGAACTGCTGGCCCAGGTGCGCACCACAGCGCTGGCCGCCCAGGACCACCAGGACATCCCCTTCGAGCAGGTCATCGAGGCCCTCCACCCCGCGCGCAGTCTGGCCCACACGCCCGTCTTCCAGGTGCAGCTCCAAGCCCTGGACGCCGGCGCGCCGGTGGCCAAGTTCGACATCGAGCTGTCGATGCACGAAGCCGCCGACCGCATCGGCGGCAGCCTGGGCTACGCCACCGCGCTCTTCGCGCAGCACACCATCGAGCGCCACGTCGCGCTGTTCCAGACCCTGCTGCAGGCGCTGGTGGACCACGATCAGGCCCACGGTCAGACCCCCGTGGCGCGCTTGCCGCTGCTGCCCGCCCCCGAGCGCGCCCTGCTGCTGGGCTTCAACGCCACCGAGGCCGCCTTCCCCGCCGAGCTGTGCATCCACCAGCTCTTCGAGGCGCAGGTCGCACGCACCCCCGAGGCCACCGCGCTGGTCTTCGAGGACGCCTCGCTGTCCTACGCCGAACTCGACGCCCGCGCCAACCGGCTCGCCCACCACCTCGTCGCCCTCGGCGTGCCGAGCGAGCGGCTGGCCTTCATGCTCCAGGACTGTGCGCCGGTGGTGCTGCTCACCGATGCGGCCTGCGCCGGGCGGCTGCCGGCCGATGCGGCACACGCGGCTGTGGCCGTCTGCCGGCTCGATCAGCCCGAGGCGCCCTGGCTCGCCTTGCCCACCTCCGCGCCCCAGGCCACCGCGCTGCTTCCCCACCACCTGGCCTATGTGATCTACACCTCCGGGTCCACCGGGCAGCCCAAGGGGGTGATGGGTTCACATGGCGGTCTTGTCAATCTCGCGCAGGCGCAGATCCGCGAGTTTGCACTGCAGCCCTCCAGCCGCGTGCTGCAGTTCGCTTCTTTCAGCTTCGATGCATGCATATCGGAAGTGGCCATGGCTTTGTGCAGCGGAGCTGCACTGCATGTGCCGCGCCCAGGCGTGGTGCTGGCCGCACAGGCACTGCTGGATGTCGTCGCACAACGGGGCATCACGCACGCCACCCTTCCTCCAGCCGTTGTGGCGACGCTGCCGGAGTCGGCCACGATGCCCAGCCTGGAGCGCCTGATCCTGGCCGGCGAGGCGGCCGCACCAGCACTGGTACAGCGTT
>JBEEMX010000574.1:0-3748 GCA_041192465.1 Pseudomonadota bacterium
GCCGCACCGCGTCGGCGACGGTCAGCTCCAGCACGTCGGCGATGGACATCAGCTTGCCCAGCCGCTCGATCTTCACCTCGCGGATCTCGGCCCGGTAGCGCGTGCCGTCGCAGTCCGGGCAGCGCAGGTACACGTCGCTGAGGAACTGCATCTCGACATGCTCGAAGCCCGAGCCGCCGCAGGTCGGGCAGCGGCCGTCGCCGGCGTTGAAGCTGAACATGCCGGCGGTGTAGCTGCGCTGCTGCGCCTCGGGCAGCGCGGCGAACAGGTCGCGGATCGTGTCGAAGGCGCCGACGTAGCTGGCGGGGTTGGAGCGTGCCGTCTTGCCGATCGGGTTCTGATCGACGAACACCGCGTCGCTCAGCCAGTCCGCGCCGAGCATCCGGTCGTGCGCACCGGGCGTCTCGGTGGCCTGCCCGAAATGCCGCGCCAGCGCCGGGGCCAGCACGTCCTGGATCAGCGACGACTTGCCCGAGCCGCTCACCCCCGTGACGCAGACAAGGCGCTGCAGCGGGAACTCGACCGTCACGTTCTTCAGGTTGTGCTCGCGGGCGCCTTCGAGGACGAGGCGCGGCGTGCTGTCCAGCACCGGCCGCGCCAGCCCGAGGCCGATCGTGCGCCGGGCGCCGAGGTAGGCGCCGGTCAGCGTCTCGGCGCCCTTGAGTTCTTCGGGCGTGCCATCGAAGACGATGCGCCCGCCTTGTGTGCCGGGGCCGGGTCCGAGGTCGATGATGCGGTCGGCGGCGAGCATCACGGCCGGGTCGTGTTCGACCACCACCAGCGTGTTCCCCGCGTCGCGCAGCCGCGCCATCGCCTGGTTGATGCGGTCCATGTCGCGCGGGTGCAGCCCGATCGACGGCTCGTCCAGCACGAACAGCGTGTTCACCAGCGACGTTCCCAGCGCGGTCGTCAGGTTGATCCGCTGCACCTCGCCGCCCGACAGCGTGCGGCTCTGCCGGTCCAGCGACAGGTAGCCCAGGCCCACGTCGCAGAGGTATTTCAGCCGCGTGCGGATCTCGTCCAGCAGCAATTCGAGCGCGTCGTCCAGCAACTGCGACGGCAGGTCCAGCCCGTCGAAGAAGCGCCGCATCCGGTCGATCGGCAGCAGCATCAGGTCGTGCAGGCTCAGGCCGGGCAGGGCTTCAAGCTGCGCCCGCGACCACTTCACGCCGACCGGCAGAAACCGCTTCTCCGCCGGCAAGCCCAGATCCGCTTGTTCCTTCTCGCCCAGCCGCCACAGCAGCGACTCCAGCTTCAGCCGCGCCCCGCCGCAGACACCGCAGGGCGTGTAGCTGCGGTACTTCGACAAGAGCACGCGGATGTGCATCTTGTACGCCTTGCTCTCCAGGTACTCGAAGAAGCGCCGCACGCCATACCACTGCGCCTTCCACTCCCCCTTCCAGTCCGGCGAGCCGTCCATCACCCAGGCTTGCTGCACCGGGCTGAGCTGGCTCCACGCCGTGTCACGCGGAATGCCCGCGTCGCCCGCGTACTTGATCAAATCGTCCTGGCACTCCTGCCACGCCGGTGTCTGCAGCGTCTTGACCGCGCCGCCGCGCAGCGTCTTGCGCTGGTCCGGGATCACCAGCCCGAAATCCACCCCGATCACCCGCCCGAAGCCGCGGCACGTCTCGCAAGCGCCAAACGCCGAGTTGAACGAGAACATCGACGGTTGCGGCGCGCTGTAGCGGCGTTCCGACTCGGGGCAGTGCAGCCCCTGGCTATACCGCCAAACGCTGTCCGCTGCGTCTTGGCTCCCTCCCCCAGCGGGGGAGGGTTGGGGAGGGGGAGCCCCCGCACCAACCGCATACACATTGCACCGCCCACTCCCCCTCTTCAGCGCCGCCTCCAAGGCTTCGACCACCCGCACCGCCTCCAGCGCCTCGACCACGCGCACCTTCTCCGCATTCGAGAACCGGAACCGATCCGCCACCACATCGAGCACCTTGCGCGGCCCGGTCGGCGTGGCAACCACGCGCTCGGCCTGCACGCGGGTGTAGCCGCTCGCGGACAGCCACTGCTCGACCTCCTCGGGCGTGACCGTCGCCGGCAGCTCGACCGGGAACGTGATCACCAGCCGCGGATCACCCGCCGCCGCGCTGCGTGCCTGCAGGTCCAGCCAGATGCTCTGCGGATCGTCCTCGCGCACGGTCTGCGCGGTGTCCTGGTCGAACAACTGCGCGGCGCGGGCGAAGAGCAGCTTCAGGTGGTCGTTCAGCTCCGTCATCGTGCCGACCGTGGAGCGGCTGGTGCGCACCGGGTTGGTCTGGTCGATGGCGATGGCCGGGGGCACGCCTTCCACCGAATCCACCGCGGGGCGGTCCATCCGGTCGAGGAACTGGCGGGCGTAGGCGGAGAAGGTCTCGACGTAGCGCCGCTGGCCCTCGGCGTAGAGCGTGTCGAACACCAGCGACGACTTGCCCGAGCCGCTGGGGCCGGTGACGACCGTCAGCTCGCCCGTGCGGATGTCGAGGTCGAGGTTCTTGAGGTTGTGCTGGCGGGCGCCACGGATTCGGATCAGGCCGGTCATCAGGAATGTTCTCGCGGGGCGAAGCGGAACATTCTAGGGACGTGGCGCCCCTGTGCGTCAGTCCGGGACTTTGAGCGTCAATCCCGTCATGACGATCTGGTCAGCCGCCGCTGGCGCCGTGGCGATGGCCGGCACGTTGGCGGCCGTGAGTGCGGTGGCGCTGGTGGCGCGTGCCGTGGTCCGCACGACCTGGCTGACCGGCAGTGCCGCGCCGGTCGTCAGGTGGCTCCACATCGCGTTCAGCGCCTGGTTCAGGTACGGGTGCAGCGGCACGGCCTTGGTGTCGTAGCCGAGCAGCGCCCCGAAGGCGATGAAGGTGTCGAAGTGCTGCGCGTTCGTCACCTCGATGTAGCGCACCTTCGCAGCGTCGCTGGCGCTGTCGGTGAGCTGGTTCTTGCCGAAGTAGGCGCGGGCCGTGTGGTTGATGGGCAGCAGCGTGTCACTGCGGCCGGCCACGATGATCGTCGGCTTGCTGCGCAGCTTGGCGGTCAGTTGCACCGCGCTCACCCCTGCGATCACGCGGTCGGACTGCGCCTTGAGCGTGCCGGTGAGCGTGGCGCCCGTGGCCTCGTCCTGGCCGGTGGCCAGCGAGCGCAGGCACAGCGCGCCGTCGAGCGCGAAGTCGGCCGTGCCGCTGGTGGGCGAGGTGGCCAGGAAGTCGAGCTTGGCGCCGCCGACCGACCGGTCGTAGACGAGGTTCACGCCGCCGGTCGGGGGGATGCCGTTGCCGCTGGCGAACAGGCCGGCCTGCGTGGCGGGCACCTGCGCGGCGACATCACCCGTCGCCGTCGTGTTCGCCATGCTGTAGCCGCACACGCTGTCGGTGACGCTGAAGCGGCCGTAGGTGTTGACGTAGGTGACGGCGATCGCGTTGGTGGCGAAGCGGTAATGCGACTGCTGGAAGAAGTTGCTCTCGGCCTGCCAGCCGTAGCGGTTGAGCTTGGCGAGCGCCGCATCAGCCTGCGCAGCCAGCGTGGAGCCCGTCAGCAGACCTTTGGCGGCGAGTGCGGTGCAGCGGTTCTGTGCGGCGGTGTTGAACGCGGCCGGCCAGAACGCGGCGGCCAGCACCTGGCTTGCCTGTGCGGACAGCGCGGCGCAGGGCTGGTAGACGTTGGCGTAGGTGAAGTAGTCGAGCAGTGGCTTGCTGTGGGTCGCCACCGTCGCTGCGCCTTGCTGGATCGTCAGGCCATCGTTGGCGCCGGGCTGGGCGTTCGGCTC
>JBEEMX010000575.1:0-2567 GCA_041192465.1 Pseudomonadota bacterium
TCGAGACCGAACAGGTGCAGGTCGTCGATCTGGCTGATGCCGTGGGCGCCGTTGGTGAGGTTGACCGGGTGCGCCAGGTTGTTGAGGAACAGCCGGATGATCTCGCCGAAGGCCAGTGTCACCACGGCCAGGTAGTCGCCGCGCAGTTTCAGCGTCGGCGCCCCCAGCAACACGCCCAGCACGCCGGCCAGACCCGCCCCGAGCGGCAGTACCAGCCACCACGGCGCGTGCAGGCCGGCCGGGAACATCGCCTGCACGGCGGGGAACTGCTCCCACAGGTGCGGCGAGGCTGACAGCGCGAACGTGTACGCCCCCACCGCGTAGAACGCCACGTAGCCCAGGTCGAGCAGGCCCGCGTAGCCCACCACGATGTTCATGCCCAGCGCGAGCAGCACGTACAGCAAGGCTTGGTCGGCGATGCGCACCGGGCCGGTGCCGAGCTGCTGGAGCAGCAGCGGCGCCAGGAGCAGGGTGGCGGTGACCAGCAGGGGCCGCAGGGACAAGGGGGATGTCATGCCTGTGACTATGGCCGAGCTTTGTGTTGCAAAACAAAAAAGCGGCCCTTCGAGGCCGCTTCGTTTGCAAGACGCGGGTCGCGCCAGCGTCACTCAGACGCGCTTGCGGTACTCGTGCGTGCGGGTGTCGATTTCGATCTTGTCGCCCTGGGCGACGAAGGCCGGCACCTGGATCTCGAAATCGGTGGAGATCTTGGCCGGCTTGAGCACCTTGCCCGACGTGTCGCCCTTGACGGCCGGCTCGGTCCAAGTCACTTCGCGCACCAGCGAGGTGGGCAGTTCGACCGAGATCGCCTTGCCGTCGTAGAACACCACTTCGACGGGCATCGCGTCTTCGAGGTAGCTCAGCGCGTCGCCCATGTTCTCGGCTTCGACTTCGTACTGGTTGAACTCCTCGTCCATGAACACGTAGAGCGGGTCGGCGAAGGATGACCTGGTCCATCTTGTCGTCGGCCTTGAAGACAACTTCGGTGCCGGAGTTGTTCAGCAGGCTCTTGAGCTTCATGCGCACGGTGGCGCTGTTGCGGCCGCCGCGGCTGTATTCGGTGCGCAGCACGACCATCGGGGCGGTGCCTTGCATGATCACGTTGCCGGCGCGGATTTCCTGGGCGATCTTCATGGGTGGTGTTTCCGTTGGGGCGGTGAGCAAGCCGCCGCACCGCAAAGCCCTCGATTCTAGCCCAGCCCGTCTGCGTGCCGCTGCTGCGCCCAGGCGATCAGGCTGCTGGTCAGGTCGGGCTGGCCGGCCCAGCGGCGCTGTCGGGCGGTGGTGCTGTCGGTCCATGTGTCACGCAGGGCGGGCCACAGCGCCGACCACGCCGACGCCAGCCCGACCGATTCGCCCAGACCATTCCACAGCCGGGCCATCCGCCGCAGCGGGTCGGCCAGCGCAGGTGCAGTCTGGTCGAGCGCCACGTCGAGGAAGGCTTCGAGCTTGTCGCCGTGGATGCCATCCTCCTGCGGATAAAGCTGCCACAGCACGGGCCGTCCGGCCCAGAGCGCGCGCACCAGGCTGTCCTCGCCGCGCACGAGGTTGAGGTTGCTCGCCCACAGCAGCCGGTCGAATTCGAGCTGTGTGACATGCGGGAGGAAGTGCAGCCGCAGCGCCCCCAGCGTGTCCGGCGCCCCAGCGTGCTGCGCCTGCCAGGCACGGACCTGCCGGGCGCTGTAGCCGGGCGTGACGAGCAACGTGGTCGGTGTCGGCGCCTCGGCCAGCAGCGTGAGCCAGTCGTCCAGCAGCGGCTGCGTGTAGCCGAACAGCAGCACCAGCGCCTCATCCTTGTCCGCGTCCGGGCCGACCCCGAAGGCCGCCCGCGTGGCCTGCCGGTCGTGGGCACCACGGCGAGCGAGCAGGCCAGGTTCACGCAACAAGCCACCCGTGGCGGGGGTGAAACCGGGGAAGAAAAACCACTTGGTGAGACCGCTGCCGGGTCCGCTCCACTGCGGCGAGGCCAGCCCGTGCAGGCTCTCGACATGCGGCTCGGCGCTGAGGTATTCGAGGTTGATCCAAAGCGGCGTCGGGCCGGTGGCGGGGGCGGCGGCCATGCGGGCGACGTAGGCGGCAGGCGGGTCGCAGCCAAACGCCTCGATGACCACGTCGGCCGGCACCTCATCGGCCAGCGGATCACGCCACGGCAGCACCTGCACGCCGGGCGAGCCGTCCGGTGCCATCCAGGCCAGCGCGCTGGCATCGTCCACCCAGAGACGCACCTGCGCGCCCCGCCCAGCCAGATCCCGCGCCAGCCGCCAGCACACGCCGAGGTCGCCGTGGTTGTCGATGACGCGGCAGAACACGTCCCAGCGGCGCAGCGTCTGCGGGACGGCCAGGAGCGGTGCAATGGTGGCGGCGGGCGTGGGTGCAGCGTCGGTGGTCATCACGGAATTATCCGCGGCGGCACAATCCCCGACCATGACGCGCCGCCTGACCCCCGACGAGGCCGAAGCCCTCCTGATCCCCGACCCCGTGCTGGAAACGCCGGCCGCCGCCGCCCGCGAGCGCCTGCTGGCCGAGGTCGCCGCGCTGCCGGCGCTGCCCGGCGTCTACCGCTACTT
>JBEEMX010000576.1:0-3385 GCA_041192465.1 Pseudomonadota bacterium
CCCCCGACCACGTCGCCCACACGCTGCGTTCATCGTCGAACAGCCTGGGGGCGCTGCGGCTGTCGGCGTTGTGCGCGGAGATGGAACAGGCACTGCGGCGTGGACTCGGCGCTGCCGAACTCGCACCGCGGCTCGATACCCTGCGCGGCGAGATGCAGCGTGTGCAGGACGGTGTGCAACATAACCTGTCCAAGCGGACCGATTGAGCGGGGATCCCCGATTGAAACCAGAACATCCCGCAATGGCGCCTGACGCCGAACGCCAGCCCCGCATCCTGCTGGTCGATGACGATGAGGTGAACCTGCTGCTCACCGGCGTGGCGCTGCGCGAGCGCGGCTTCACGGTCCACGAGGCCACCGGGGGCCGGGCCGCACTGGGCCTGCTGGCGGACTGGTCACCCGACGTGCTGGTGCTGGACGCGGTCATGCCGGGCATGGACGGTTTCCGCACCTGCGAGGCGCTGCGCGATCTGCCCGGCTTCGAGCTGATGCCGGTGCTGATGCTGACGGGGCTGGACGACGATGCCTCGATCGAGCGTGCCTTCGACGCGGGTGCGACGGACTTTTTCGTCAAGTCGCACCACTGGAGCCTGCTGGCAGGGCGGCTGCGCTACCTGCTGCGCACGTCGCACATCCAGATGGAGCTGCTGCGCAGCCGCGCCAAGCTGGCCCGCGCACAGGATCTGGCGCGCATGGGCAGCTTCGACTGGCGCCTGGGCGGTGGCCTGCACCTGGAGCCCGAGGCGCTGCGGGTGATCGGACATGGTTCACGGGTGCCGCTGTCGGTGCCGGAGGTGATGCGGCTGCTGGTGCCGGGGGCGCGGCGGGTGATGGCGCCACTGCTGCGCGATGTCGTTCGGCACAGCACGGTGCTCGACAGCGACGTGACGATCCGCCTGCCTGACGGCCGCGAGCGCATCGTGCATGTCGAGGCCGAGCCCGAGTTCGACGACCAGGGGGGGCTGTGTGCCTACAGCGGCATCTTGCAGGACGTGACGGATCGCCGGCTGATCGAGGACAAGATCCGCCATCTGGCCAACTTCGACGCGCTCACCGGGCTGCCCAACCGGCGCCAGCTCATCTGGCGTGCCGAGCGCGCGATGGAGCAGGCGCGCCGCATGGGCCACGGCTTCGCGCTGCTGCTGATCGACCTCGACCGCTTCAAGAACATCAACGACACGCTCGGGCACGGACAGGGCGACGAGCTGCTGGTGGAGATCAGCCGGCGCCTGCGCACCTGCGTCCACCACTGCGACCAGCTCGCCGACATGGGCATCGACGCGACCGTGCTGCGCTCGCACCGCTCGCTGGAGGCGGTCGGCCGGCTCGGGGGCGACGAATTCGTGGCGCTGCTGCCCGAAGTCGACGACGAGGCCCACGCGGTGCAGGTGGCCCAGCGTGTGCTGGCGGCGATGCGCGAACCGGTGCTGTTGGGCGGACGAGAGTATTTCGTCACCGCCAGTGTCGGTGTGGGGCTGTTCCCGCGTGACGGGGTCAGCGTGGTCGATCTGCTGCGCAACGCCGATGTGGCCATGTACGCCGCCAAGGCCGCCGGGCGCAATGCGCTGCAGGTCTACCGGCCGCACCTGGCGGGCAAGGGCATGGAGCGGCTGGAGCTGGAGAGCGCGCTGCACAAGGCGATCGAGCGCAACGAGCTGGTGCTGCACTACCAGCCCAAGGTCCACGTCGGTGCGTCCACCGTGGTGGCCGTGGAGGCGCTGATGCGCTGGCGGCGCGACGGCGTGCGTGGCGCGCCAGATCGGTGTCTGGCGGGATGTGCATGACGTGGAGCTGAGCGTGGCGGTGAACCTGCCGAGCCGGGCCTTCGAACGCTCGGATCTGGTGGATCTGGTGCGTACAGCCACCGAGCGGCATGGTCTGGCGCCGCGGTCACTGGCGCTGGAGATCACCGAAACCGGCTTGATGAAGAACCTGGACCGCGTCATTCCGGACCTGCACCGCCTGACCCAGATCGGCGTGGAAATCGCCATCGACGACTTCGGCACCGGGTATTCCTCGCTGGCCTACCTGACCCAGTTGCCCATCAGCGAGCTGAAGATCGACCGGTCCTTTGTCCTTGATCTGGGGGTCAAGAGCCAGAGCGCGGCGGTGGTCACGGCCGTCATCGCGCTGGCCCGTTCACTGGGATTGAAGGTGGTGGCCGAGGGCGTGGAGACACCGTTGCAGCGGGATGTGCTGTTGCACCTGGGCTGCGACGCGATGCAAGGCAATCTGTTCGCCTGTGCGATGGCACCGGAGGAGTTGATCCGCTGGCTGCCTGCGTGGTCACCCCGGCGGGTCACCCCCTAATATGAGGGGGTGTCTGCGGACTTAGTGCCGCAGCGTGTCGCCGAACTGAAAAAAGCAGGCATTTTCTCTGAAGACAATAGAAGCTCCAATCCCATGGTTCCCTGCCATGCTGCCCGATGTACATTGACCGTTCCCTTCCTGATGCGCGTGACACCCGAGTGCCTGCACTGCCTCGCGGGATCTCTGCGTTCAGCTCGGCTGGGGAATTGCCCATGAACCACGCTGTCGATTCGGGTGGCGTGTTCCCGATGGCCCCGCAATCGGTGCCGGTCTTTGTGGCCGCCCTGGCCGAGCCCTTGCTCGCGGTGCTGTGCCTGCTGTTGTCTTCCCTGTGGCTGGGACAGTCGATGGACCGCTCGGTGATGCTGCTCAGCGTGTTCACCATGACGCTGATGTTTCCCGGCACCAACCGCTTCTACGAGCGCCCGTCCAATTCGGCGGTGGACATCGTTGCCGCCTGGGCGGCGGTCGTGGCGATCCTCTTTCTGTGCGGCTATGCGTCGGACAGCCTGCGGTTTTTCCGCTGGGACGTGACGGCAGTCTGGGTGGTGAGCACGCCGGTGGCACAACTGGCGTTCGTGCTGGCGGGGCGCTGGTGGATGCGCCGGCACGCAGCGCAGCCTGAACACCGGCGCCCGGCGGTGGTCATTGGCGGTGGTGCGCTGGGGGCCAAGGTGGCCGAGGCGATCCAGGCGCGTAGGCCCTACGGCCACGACCTGATCGGCCACGTGGAAGACCGCAGCTCGGACCGCTGTGACGAGCGTGCCCGTGCGCGGGTGCTGGGCGGGCTCGACGATCTGCCCGCACTCATCCGCCAGCACCGCATCAAGGACGCCTACATCACCTTCTCCCTCAGCAGCCAGCCGCGCATTCGCCAGATGATTGCGGTGCTGCAGGATGCCGCCGTGTCGATCGAGCACGATGTGCCCGCGCGTGAGAAGAAAGGCGCATTCAAGCTGGTGATCAGGCTGACGCGGCCGGACGGGTCGCTGGCGAGAGCGCCGAAGCTGGTCAATCCGCCGTCCGATCCGGCGCTGAAGCCCCAGGCCAGGAGCGTGATGCAGGCGGTGCAGGCG
>JBEEMX010000577.1:0-3360 GCA_041192465.1 Pseudomonadota bacterium
GGAGCTGTACGTCGGCGGCAACGGCGGCATCAAGACCGAGGTGGCGCAGTTCTTCGTCAAGGTGAAGACGCCGGCCGAGGTGCTGGAGCACGCGGGCGCATTCCTGCAGCTCTACCGCGAGGAAGGCTGGTACCTGGAACGCACCGTGCATTACATCGACCGCGTCGGACTGGACTACGTCAAGGCCAAGGTGGTGGACAACGCCGAGCTGCGCAAGGAACTGTGGGAGCGGCTGCAGTTCGCGCTCGACGGGGCGGCGGATCCGTGGCTGGAATCGGCCAAGGCCAGCGTCGATACGCGGCAGTTCGAACCGGTCGCCGTGTCCTGACAGGTTTCTTTTTGATATTCGAGGTTTTGGTATGAGTGACTGGAAATCCATCTGCACCGTCAACGACATCCCCGTGCTGGGCGCACGCCGCGTGGCCCGGCCGGGTTCGTGCGATGTCGCCGTGTTCCGCAACAGCGAGGACAAGGTGTTCGCGCTGCTCGACCGCTGCCCGCACAAGGGCGGCCCGCTGAGCCAGGGCATCGTCTTCGGCGAGAGCGTGGCCTGCCCGCTGCACAACTGGACCATCGGTCTGGACAGCGGCTGCGCCAAGGCGCCGGATGAAGGCTGCACACCGCGCTTCGCGGTCAAGGTGGAGGGCAACCAGGTGTTCCTCGACGCCGAGGAGTTGAATACCCTGGCGATTGGCGAATTCGCCTGAGGCGCCCGCCCACGCTCCGAAGACTTCCACCTGTGACCCTGCGCATGACCGATACCAAGTCCACCTGCCCCTACTGCGGCGTCGGCTGCGGCGTGATCATCGAGTCCGATGGCGCGCAGATCACCGGCGTGCGCGGCGACCCGGACCACCCGCCACCCGGCCAACTTCGGCCGGCTCTGCACCAAGGGCAGCACGCTGCACCTGACCGCCAGCGCCCCGGTGACGATGGTCACGCGGCTGCTGCAACCCCGCCTGCGCCGCACCCGTGGTGGCGCGGCCGAGGTGATCGACTGGACCAGCGCGCTCGACCTCGCCGCCGACCGGCTGAGCGAGATCGTGCGTCGCGACGGGCCGGACGCGCTGGGCATCTACCTCTCCGGGCAGTTGCTCACCGAGGATTACTACGTCTTCAACAAGCTCGCCAAGGGCTTGCTCGGCACCAACAACGTCGACACCAACTCGCGGCTGTGCATGTCCAGCGCGGTCGCCGGCTACAAGCGCACGCTTGGCGCCGACGCCCCGCCCTGCAGCTACGAGGACATGGCCCACGCCGACACGGTGTTCATCACTGGCAGCAACACGGCCTGGGCGCATCCGATCCTGTTCCGCCGGCTGGAGGACGCCCGCAAGGCCAAGCCCGACCAGCGCTGGATCGTCGTGGACGTGCGCCGCACGGAGACGGCGGAGACGGCGGACCTGTTCCTGCAGATCCAGCCGGGCACCGACGTGGCGCTGTACCACGGCATGCTGCACGTCATGCTGTGGGAAGGGCTGACCGACCCGGCCTGGATCGCCGCGCACACCAGCGGCTTCGACGCGCTGCGCGACACCGTGCGGGCGTGGACGCCGAAGGAAGCCGCCCGCGTCTGCGGCATCAAGGAAGAAGACCTGGTGCAGGCGGCCCGCTGGTTTGCACAAAGCGACCGGCGCGGCAGCGGCACCACGCTGTCGCTCTACTGCCAGGGACTGAACCAGAGTGCCTCCGGCACCGACAAGAACGCCGCGCTGATCAACCTGCACCTCGCCACCGGCCAGATCGGCAAGCCCGGCGCTGGCCCCTTCTCGCTCACCGGTCAGCCCAGCACCGCGACCTGGGCAACGCCACGCACCGCGCGGAAGTCGCCAGCCTGTGGGGCGTGGCCGATGTGCCGGCGACTCCGGGCAAGAGCGCCATCGAAATGTTCCAGGCCGCCGCCGACGGCCAGATCAAGGCGCTGTGGATCGTCTGCACCAACCCGGCGCAGTCGCTGCCGGACCAGGCGATGGTGCGCCGCGCGCTGGAGCGGGCCGAGTTCGTCATCGTGCAGGAGGCGTTTTCCACCACCGCGACCGCCGCGTACGCCGACCTGCTGCTGCCCGCGACCACCTGGGGCGAGAAGGTCGGCTCGGTCACCAATTCCGAGCGCCGCATCAGCCTCGTGCGCCCCGCCGTGAAGGCGCCGGGCAGCACGCGCCACGACTGGCAGATCGGCGTGGACATCGCGCGCCGGCTGGAAGCCCGCCTGCCCGAGCGGCTGAACGGCCAGACCACCCTCTTCCCCTATGACACGGCCGAATCGGTGTGGAACGAACACCGCGAATCAACCCGTGGCCGTGACCTCGACATCACTGGCATGAGCTTCGACCTGATCGACCGCGATGGCCCGCAGCAATGGCCGATGCCCGAAGGCGCTTCGGCCGGCAAGGCGCGGCTGTACGAGGACGGCGTGTTCCCGACCGACGACGGCCGCGCCCGCTTCTCCGCCGCCGAGTACCGCCCCGTGGCCGAGCCGCGGGATGCGCGCTACCCGTTTTCGCTGACCACCGGCCGCCTGCGCGACCAGTGGCACGGCATGAGCCGCACCGGCACGCTGGGTCGCCTGTTCGGCCACGTCGCCGAACCCGTGGTCGAGATGCACCCGACCGACATGGCGCGGCGCGGTCTGACGGACGGCGAGCTGGTCGAAGTGCGCTCGCGGCGGGGCAGTCTCGTGCTGCCGATCCAGGTCAGCGAGTCGGTGGCGCCGACGCAGGCATCGATCCCGATGCACTGGGGCG
Organism: Pseudomonadota bacterium; assembly: GCA_041192465.1. Classification (GTDB taxonomy): domain Bacteria; phylum Pseudomonadota; class Gammaproteobacteria; order Burkholderiales; family Burkholderiaceae_C; genus Sphaerotilus. The sequence goes on from JBEEMX010000577.1 coordinate 2,745, forward strand.
AGGAAGTGCTCGGTGGCACGGATGACAAGGGCGTGGCGCGCCTGGGCATCAACGGTGTGACCCTGCCCACCTACTGCCCGACCTCGAAGCAGCCCGAACTCAAGCACACCGCCGTGCGCATCGAGCCAGTCAAGCTGCCGTGGCGGATGCTGGGGCTGGCATGGCTGCCGCAAGAGGACGCGCTGAAGGCCCGTGAGGCACTCAAGGCACTCATGCCCGAGTTCGGCTACGCGATGGTGCTGCCGTTCGGGCGCGAACCGCACGCGGACGGGCTGGCCGGACTGATCTGGCGCGCTGCAGCCGCCGCGCCGATGCCGGAGGAGCTGGTCAAGCGCATCGAAGCCCTGCTCGGCCTGTCGGGCAGCGACACGCTGGTCTACCACGACCGGCAGCGCGGCCAGTACCGCGCCGTGCAGATGCAGACCGTGGGCGCCGACCGGCTGCTGCGCGGCGTGCTGCTGGCGGGGGACACGCGGGCCGAGTCGTGGATCAAGACACTGTTGCAGGACGAGTTGCCGGCGCAGTCCTACGGCCGTGCGCTGCTGACCGGCAGCCCGACCGCACCGGTCCCGGTGCAGGAGCGCGGCAAACAGGTCTGCACCTGCTTCAACGTCAC
>JBEEMX010000578.1:0-2605 GCA_041192465.1 Pseudomonadota bacterium
ACGAACTCGAACGCGAAGGTCACGGCATCGCCGATGGTTTCGTCCATCGCCAGCCGCTCCTTCTCGGTCAGGTAGAAAGTCAGATCGACCGAGTGCCGGATGTAGCGCGCCCCCAGCCGGTTCAGCGCGACACAGGCCACGTCCGGCAGCGCCTCCGCGTCGAGGTAGGGATAGCCGGGCGCCAGACGCACCACGGTGTCGAACACCGGCCGTTCGTAGTGGTTGTGGACGGAAGTGAAATCGATGTTCATGGTGGGGATGTCGGCGCCCCCGCCATGAACTTGACGATCGGGCGCTTCCCGCCGCTCAGGCTGCGCCGATGTTCGCCACAAAGCCCTTCGACGGCTGGCTGATCGCCGCCGGGTTGGCTTTCACGAAATCGAGCATCCGGTCGATGCAGCCGAGTGCCTGGCTGCGGATCGGCTCGTCCACATGGATCTCGCCCTGGCCGCGCTCCAGCCCTTCCAGGCAGTCGATCACGCCCTGCAGCGCGTTCATCGCCATCCACGGGCAGTGCGCGCAGCTCTTGCAGGTGGCGCTGTTGCCCGCGGTCGGCGCCTCGATCAGCACCTTGGTGGGGGCGGACTGGCGCATGCGGTGGAACATGCCGTTGTCGGTGGCGACGATGAACTCGGGCGCGTCCAGCGTCATCACGGCCTTGAGCAACTGTGCGGTGGAGCCGACCACGTCCGCCTGATCGACGACCGCCTTGGGCGACTCGGGATGCACCAGTACCTTGGCCAGTGGATGCTCCTGGCGCAGCAGGTCCAGCTCGACGCCCTTGAACTCGTTGTGGACGATGCAGTCGCCCTGCCACATCAGCATGTCCGCACCGGTCTGGCGCTGCACGTAGCTGCCCAGGTGGCGGTCGGGCGCCCAGAGGATCTTCTGGCCTTGTGCGTGCAGGTGGCGAACGATCGCCTCGGCGCACGAACTCGTCACCATCCAGTCGGCGCGGGCCTTCACGGCGGCGCTGGTGTTGGCGTAGACGACGACGGTGCGGTCCGGGTGCGCATCGCAGAACGCGGCGAGCGAGCAGGTGGCGTCCAGATCGGGCATCAGCACGCGCTTGTGCGGCGACAGGATCTTGGCGCTCTCGCCCATGAACCGCACGCCAGCGACGATGAGCGTCTGCGCCGCATGGTCGCGGCCGAAGCGGGCCATCTCCAGCGAGTCGCTGACGCAGCCGCCGGTTTCCATCGCCAGATCCTGCAGATCGCCGTCCACGTAGTAGTGGGCGACGAGCACGGCGTTGTGCTGTTTCAGCAGGCCGCGAGCGCGCTCCTTGAGTGCCGTGCGCTGGCTGGGAGTGAGGGGAGCAGGCACCTTGGCCCAGGCGTGCGCGGTGCAGCTCTGGCCGGAGGCGTCCTGCTGCGTGTAGTCGAATTGAACGTCGGTCATGGCGGAATCGTAGCGGAGATGGTGCGTCAGACCCACTGGTTGCGCGCGACAGCGATCTGCCAGCGTGCGGCAGCCAGATCGCCGAATTCGCGCTCCACGCAGGCCAGGATGAGCAGACCGGGCTGCCGCGGCACGGGCAGGGCCAGATGGTGGTGGGCCGGGCCGCTCCAGCCCAGCTCCAGCAGTGGCTGTCCGGCGCCCAGTGTGCGGTGCGCCCGCCAGAGCGCGCAACCGGCCCGCGCTGCGCCTTCGAGCAGTGGCAACTGGTCTTCGGTCAGCGTCTGCACGCTCAGCAGACGGGCGTCCTCGACCGCCACGATGGCACAGGCGGTCACCCCCACGCCCATCGACAGCACCCGCAGCACGCGGTTCATCACGGTGAGGGACACGTCTGGCAGCGCCGAGGAGACGGCCAGCGGGGCCAGTGCAGGCGAGATGGCCGGCGGAGCGGCTTTGGCCAGTGCGGTGGCGGGTGTCGGAGCGGGGGGGAGGGCAGGTGCTGGTGCTGGTGCTGCCTTTGGCGCAGCGATCACGGCGGCCGGCGGCGGCTCGACCTTCGGTGCCTTGGCCTCGGCCGGGCCATCCACGGGGCCGGGTACCGTCGGCTCGCCGCTGGCGAAGCCGGTCACCAGCGAAATCAGCTGCTGCGACCAGCCCGAATCGTTCACAGAAAACAACTCCAGCACATGCATCTTCATGCCACGCGGCCAGGTGGCCCGGCGCAGGCGATCGGCGCGGCTGGGCTTGTCGGCCGGCGACACCAGCAGCAGCAAGGGGCCACGCCAGGCATCCGTGCGCACGAAGTCGTTGATGCGTCGGATCAGATCCTTGTCCCCGTTGGCGCCAGCCAGGATCACGGCCCGGTCCGCCTGCTCCAGCAAGGTCAGCGCGACGCTGAGGCCACGGTTGTCCGCGAACGAGGCATCCACCTCGATCACGCCGAGTGCCTGGCCGGAGGGGGTCGGCAGTACCGTGCTGCGCAGCACGGCGACCGGTTCGGTGCCTTGCTCCTGCATCAGCGAGATTTCACTGATGCGGCCATGCGCGGCCAAGGCGAGCTGGGCGATCGAGAAGCCGGGCCAGCTCCCCGACGGATCCCACACGGCCACCGTCTGCTGTGGTTGGATCGAATCGCGCGAGAACAGCGTTTGCACCGGTGGCGCAGTGGGTGTTTCGGCGCGGGTGCGGAGTTCGCGTGTGCTGA
>JBEEMX010000579.1:0-2672 GCA_041192465.1 Pseudomonadota bacterium
TCCGTCAGGCCCTGGGCCATCACGATGATGTCGTCGCGCTGCGAGTACGGCTCGGCCACCCGCTCGCGGAACTTCTGGATCAGGCCGAACACGTAGCGGCGGTTCTGGTCGCGCAGCTTCCTGCGCAGGGCGTCCCCGCTGGACGCCTGGTCGGTCTTGCTGTTGGCCCGGCCGGTGTTGGTGTAGGTCGAGGCGATCTGGTCGTCCAGCTCGTTGCGGTCGGTGATGACGACGAAGGAATAGCGGCTGGACAGCTTGCGGTGGATCTTCTCGGTCAGGAACACCATCGAGTACGACTTGCCCGAACCTTGGGTGTGCCAGAACACGCCCAACTGTCCGGCGGCCACTTCCGCCTTGGTCTGGGGATCGTCCGAGGTCAGCCGCTCGATGACCCGGTTCACGCCCAGGTACTGGTGGTTGCGAGCGACGATCTTGTGGAGGCTGCCTTCGCTGGCGTCGAACAGGATGAAGTTCTCGACGAGGTCGAGCAGGCGCTGGCGGTCCAGCATCCCGGCCAGCAGGAGCGGCAGCAGCGGCTGATCGGCGCGGGGTTCGGCGTCGTCCTCGTCGTGGCGTTTCCAGCGGTAGAAGTGTTCGCGGGTGCTGGTGATCGCGCCGTACTGGGCGTCGTGGCCATTGGAGATCACCACCAGCGCGTTCCAGTGGAACAGGTGCGGGATGGTGTCGAGGTAATCGGTGTAGTTCTTGCTGTACGCGCTGTCGATGTGGACCTCGAACCGCTTGAGTTCGATGAACACCAGCGGCAGGCCGTTGACGAAGCCGATCAGGTCCGGTCGGCGCAGCCACAGGCGGCCCCGCACCCACAGCTCGCGCACGGCCTGGTAGCGGTTGCTGCGGGCGTCGTCGAAGTCGATCAGGCGCAGGCGCCGGTCCACCAACCTGCCGGCTGCATCGCGCACCTTCACCGGAACACCGTCGCGCAGCAGGCCGTACTTTTCCTGGTTCACCTGCACCAGCGTCTTGGTGATGTCCTGTCGCACGACCTGCGCCAGCGCGTCGCGGTAGGCGTCTTCCGGCAGGCCCGGGTTCAGCCGCCGCAGCGCCGCCAGCACCTCGCGGGTCAGCACCACCTCGGTGTCGTCCTGGCGGCCGAGCAGGCTGTCGGGGCCGAAGTCCTCGTCGTGGTGGGCGAACACGCTGTCCCAGCCGAGTGATTGCGCCAGCAACTCGGCGGCGGGCGCCTGGATCATCACGTCTTCGGAATAGTCCTTGCGGGCCATCGGGTGCCCTCCTTGTCGATTGTTCTTTGTTGTTCTATTGACGTCTTTATTGACATCGCCCGCTGTGGGCTGTCAATAAACGGCGCCCTCCTGTCGAGGGCGCTCCCTGTGGGAACGCCCGTTTATTGACATCTTATTGACCGGAGGGGTCTGGATTCGGCGTCGGTTCTGTCAATAAATCGGGGGCTGCCAACAGGTAACGCGTCCCCTTCAAATTTCCGCTTTTCTGGAGCACCTGCGTTTCGACCAACTGCTGGAGCAGCGTGCGCAGGCGGCGTGCCGGGATCTCCGTGCCGATGCGGGCAAGTCCTCCAGCACCAGGGCGCGCAGGCGGTGGTCCTCGATGCGCTTGAGCGTGGTCACGGCGGGAAACGCCATCGAGCGCAGCAGTTCGGGCTGGACGAAGTAGCGGGTGGCTTGGGTGCGTCCGCTCTGGCCGACCAGTTGCCAGTCGAGCAGGCGCGCCAGCCACGGCCGCAGCGCATCGGCGCCGGTCAGCTCCAGGTGGTCGGCCAGCTCCTTGGCGGTCAGCGCCTCGTGGCGGGCGAGCAGGCCCAGCGTGATGCGCTCGCGCTGGCTCAGCGGGTAGGTTTCGCCGGCCTTGGCGATGAATTCGAGGACGTGGCGATCGGGGGCGGTGCGGGCGATGGTCACGCACACCCAGTCGGCGCCTTCCTCGACCCGCGGCGCCGGGCGGCCCTGCGACAGCAGCACGTCGTAGATGGCGTCGAAGCCGCTGCCCTCGCGCTCCATCAGCTTCAGGTCGTGGCACAACCGGGCCAGGTGCTCGTTGCGGCGCACCGAGGCGTGCAGCACGTTGCCCGGCGTCACGCCCATCGGCAGCGGGCCGGGGTTGACGATCTCCAGGCGGTCAGGGTGCAGGTTGATGTAGAGGTCGCCGCGCTGGGTGTAGGGGCGGTGGACGAGGGCGTTGATCAGCAGTTCACGCACCACACGCTCGTCGAACGCCGGCACCTGCGAGCGGAACAGGCCATCGGCGATCTCGTAGAACTCGCGGAAATCCGGCACCTCGCGCCACACGGCGTCCACCAGCGCCATCGGCGACAGCGTGTGGTCGTCCCAGCTCAGCTTGTTGACCTTGCGCTCGTGTTCGTCGCGCTTGATGAACTGGATGACGGGGGCGGTGCCGAGCCGGGCACGGTCGATCTGGCGGCCGATGCACAGCACGCCGAGGTGGGTCAGCGCGTCGCCCTGGGCGAGCAGGTAGTGGTCGAGCAGTTCGTCGTCACTCTTTTCCTTGACGGACGGTTTGACGCGGTCGGAGGCGCGGAGGGCGGCCACGAGGGCAGCGAGCTTGGCGGGGTCGGCGGCGTGGCGCGGCACACCGGGCGGGAGCATGGTTTCCCAGGGCAGGGCCGAACGCTCGGCAGCCAGGCGCATCACCTCGTCGCCGAGCACGGGCTTGCTGAC